>DATEIQ010000027.1:0-6116 GCA_035278845.1 Casimicrobiaceae bacterium
CAACCCGCTCACCAAGGCTTCCGCGCTCATCGCCTATCCCGTGCTGATGGCGTTTCGCCGTCGCATCGACCCGCGGCGCTACAACGGCGCGACGCTCGTCGGGCTGAAAGGCGTCGTCGTCAAGAGCCACGGCGGTGCCGACGCGTTCGCGTTCACCAACGCGCTGCAGCGGGCGACGCTCGAAGTGCAGCATGGCGTGCTGGACAAAATCGCGCAACGGATCGCCGAGATGCCGCACGTCGCCGCAGCGGATGGCGGAGCGCCCGGTGCGCTCACCGCGCATGCATAGCCGCATCGCCGGCACCGGCCGGTATCTGCCGCAGCGGGTTCTGACCAACGACGCCCTCGCGCTCGAAGTGGCGACGAGCGACGAATGGATTCGCGCACGCACGGGTATCCGGCAGCGGCACATCGCCGACGAGTCCGAGAAGACGTCTGACCTGGCGCTTGCTGCTTCGCGCGAAGCGCTCGCGGCGGCGTCGATCGCGCCCACGGACGTCGATCTGATCGTGATGGCGACGACGACGCCCGACATGGTGTTCCCGTCAACTGCGTGCGTCCTGCAGGCGAAGCTCGGCGCGCGCGGTGGTCCGGCATTCGACGTGCAGGCGGTGTGTTCGGGTTTCGTGTACGCGCTCGCCGTCGCGGATCGCATGGTCGCGAGTGGCATGGCCCGCAACGCGCTCGTCGTCGGCGCCGAGATCTATTCGCGCATTCTCGACTGGAAAGATCGCGGCACCTGCGTGCTGTTCGGCGACGGCGCAGGCGCGGTCGTGCTCGTGCCTGGGCGGGAGCCCGGGATTCTTTCCGCGCATCTGCATGCCGACGGTCACTACAAGGACATCCTCTGCGTACCGGGACAGGTCGACCGCGGCGGGGTCGCCGGCACGCCGTTCGTGCACATGGACGGTCACGCGGTGTTCAAGTTCGCCGTCAAGGTGCTCGCCGAAGTCGCGCACGAAGCGCTTGCCGCCAATCAAATGACGACCGCCGACATCGACTGGCTGATCCCCCACCAGGCGAACATCCGCATCATGGATGCGACGGCGCGCAAGCTCGAGTTGCCGGAAGACAAGGTCATATCCACCGTCGACCTGCACGCGAACACGTCTGCCGCGTCGATCCCGCTGGCGCTCGACGTTGCCGTTCGCGACGGTCGCATTCGCGCGGGTCAGCACCTGATGCTGGTCGGCGTCGGCGGTGGTTTCACGTGGGGCTCGGTATTCGTTCGATGGTGATCACGCGCTCCGGGCGTACCGCGGCCGCGTGAGAGGCGAGGTGAAGTCGATGAGCGTAGCGTTCGTTTTTCCGGGACAGGGCTCGCAGCAGGTCGGCATGATGTCGGGGTTCGGCGAGCATCGTGTCGTACGGGACACGTTTGCCGAAGCCTCGGATGCGCTCGGTGAGGATCTGTGGAAGCTGGTCGATGAAGGGCCCGCCGAAGCGCTCGGGCTCACGCGTAACACGCAGCCGGTGATGCTCACCGCCGGCGTGGCCGTGTGGCGCGCATGGCAGGCTGCCGATGGACCTGCGCCGGCATTCATGGCCGGGCACAGCCTCGGCGAATATTCGGCGCTGGTGGCCGCGGGTGCGCTGGCATTCCGGGACGCCGTGCCACTCGTGCGCTTTCGAGCCGAGGCGATGCAGGACGCAGTCGCCGCGGGCGTCGGTGCAATGGCGGCAGTGATTGGTGCGGACGACGCGGCTGTCGCGGACGCTTGCCGTGAGGCGGCGCAAGGCGAAGTCGTCGAGCCGGTGAACTTCAACGCGCCGGGACAAATCGTGATTGCCGGAAACAAGCCGGCGGTCGAGCGGGCAATGGCAGCCGCGAAGGCACGCGGCGCGAAGCGGGTGATGCTGCTTCCGGTTTCGGCGCCGTTCCACAGCTCGCTGCTGAAGCCGGCGGCGGCGAAGCTTGCGACGCGGCTCGCGGACGTCGACTTCCGCGCGCCGGCGATACCGGTCATTCACAACGTCGACGTGCAGACGCGCGCGACGCCTGATGAAATCCGCAATGCACTTGCGCAGCAGGCGGCAAGCCCTGTGCGCTGGACCGACACGGTCCGCGCGCTTGCCGCACGCGGCGTTACGCATGTCGTCGAATGCGGGCCGGGCAAGGTGCTCGCGGGCCTCGCGCGGCGCATCGATGAGTCGCTCACCGCGTTCGCGCTGACCGACGATGCCGCGCTCGACGAAGCGCGCGGCGCGCTCACCGCGTGACGGGGCCGGCAAGCGTGAGACCAATCGAGTGAATCAGGAGCACAACGGCGAACTCGCCGGCCAGGTCGCGCTCGTCACCGGTGCGACGCGCGGCATCGGCCGCGCGATCGCGCTCGCGCTCGCAGGCGCGGGGGCGACCGTCGTCGGCACGGCCACCACGGACGAAGGCGCTGCTTCGATCACCGGCTATTTGAGCGCGGCGGGTGGCAGAGGCGAAGGCTTGCGGCTCGATGTGCGCGACGCCGCAGCTACAGACGCTGTCGTACGCGATGTCGAATCGCGGCACGGGCCGATCGCGATCCTCGTCAACAACGCGGGCGTCACGCGCGACAACCTGCTCGTGCGCATGAAGGACGACGAGTGGGACGCGATCATGGACACGAACCTGAAGCCCGCGTTCCGGCTCGCAAAGCTCGTCCTGCGCGGCATGATGAAGGCGCGCCGCGGCCGCATCGTCCAGATTGGATCAGTCGTCGGAACGTCGGGCAATCCGGGACAGGCGAACTACGCGGCCGCCAAGGCGGCGCTCGTCGGCTTCACCAAGTCGCTCGCGCTCGAAGTGGGAAGCCGCGACATCACGGTGAATTGCGTCGCCCCCGGATTCATCGACACCGATATGACACAGGCACTGCCGCAGGCGCAGCGCGACGCGCTCACCGCACGCATCCCGCTCGGGCGCCTCGGCAGCCCCGAGGACGTCGCCAATGCAGTGCTGTTTCTCGCCGGGCCGCGCGCCGGCTACATCACGGGCGCGACGCTGCATGTCAACGGCGGCATGCTGATGCCGTAGGCCGGCGGAATACCGTTACGGCAGGTTCCCGGGAGCCTCGGCTCTGGTAAAATCCGCCGTTTTCGATTCTTGACCCCTCGCAGGGGAGGAGTGCATGGAAAACGTCGAACAACGCGTCAAGAAAATCGTTGCCGAACAGCTCGGTGTGAACGAAGCCGAGATCAAGAACGAGTCTTCGTTCGTCGACGACCTCGGCGCCGATTCGCTCGACACGGTTGAGCTCGTGATGGCGCTCGAGGAGGAGTTCGAAACCGAGATTCCGGACGACGACGCCGAGAAGATCACCACGGTGCAGCAGGCGATCGACTACGTCGGCGCGCACCTGAAAAAATAACCGCCCCGCCCGCGGGCCGTAAGCGGCGGCCCGCGTCCTGACAGGTGCCGCGATCGCCCACGGCGTCGCGCACCGCACCCGAACCGCAGTCATATTTCCCTCACCGCCATGGCACGCCGCCGCGTCGTCGTAACGGGCCTCGGCATCGTATCGCCGGTGGGCATCGGCGTTCCCGCGGCATGGGAGGCGATCCTCGCCGGGCGCTCGGGGGTGACCCGCATCACGCGCTTCGACGCGAGCGCGTTCGCCTCGCAGATCGCCGCCGAGGTCAAGGATTTCGACGTGTCGCGCTGGCTATCCGCCAAGGAGGCGCGCCGCTACGACACGTTCGTCCACTACGGGCTCGTGGCGACGATGGAGGCGATCCGCGACGCGGGCCTCGACGATTACGCCGGCGACAAGGATCGCTGCGGCGTCTGCATCGGCTCGGGCATCGGCGGGCTGCCGATGATCGAGGAGACACATCGCGCGTATCTCGCGCACGGAACGCGCAAGATCTCGCCGTTCTTCATTCCCGGGACGATCATCAACATGGTCGCGGGACTCGTGTCGATTCACTACGGCTATCGCGGGCCCAACCTCGGAACGGTCAGCGCATGCTCGACCGGCAACCATAGCCTCGGCGAGGCCGCGCGCCTGATCGAATACGGCGACGCCGACGTGATGGTCGCAGGCGGATCGGAGGCGACCGTTTCGCCGCTCGGCATCGGCGGCTTCGTCGCTGCGCGAGCGCTGTCGACGCGTAATGACGATCCGGCCACGGCAAGCCGGCCGTGGGACGTCGGCCGCGACGGTTTCGTGCTGGGCGAGGGCGCCGGGGTGCTGGTGCTCGAAGAGCGGGAGCATGCGAAGGCGCGCGGCGCGAAGATCTACTGCGAGCTCGCGGGTTACGGAATGAGCGCCGACGCACACCACATCACGGCGCCACCCGAGGACGGCAGCGGCGCGGCGCGCAGCATGCTGAATGCGTTGCGCAACGCCGAGCTCGCGCCAGCCGACATCGACTACATCAATGCGCACGGCACGTCGACACCGCTCGGCGACGTGGCCGAATGCATCGCCGTCAAGCGCGCGTTCGGCGAGCATGCGTACAAGCTCGCGATATCGTCGACGAAGTCGATGACCGGGCACTTGCTCGGCGCGGCGGCCGGTATCGAAGCGGTCTTCACGGCGCTCGCGATGCGGGATCAGGTCGCGCCGCCGACGGCGAACCTCGTCGACGTCGATCCGCAGTGCGATCTCGACTTCGTCCCGCGCGTCGCGCGACCGATGCGGATTCGCGCGGCAATCTCGAACTCGTTCGGCTTCGGCGGCACCAACGCAACGATCGCGTTTCGCGCAGTCGACGCGTGATGCAGTGGCGCTGATCGTCCAGAAATACGGCGGCACGTCGGTCGGCTCCGCCGATCGCATCCGCAGCGTCGCCAGGCGCGTGGCGCGCTTCCATCGCGACGGTCACCAGCTCGTCATCGTCGTGTCGGCGATGGCGGGTGAAACGAATCGCCTCCTCGCACTGACGAAGGAGCTTTCCGCGAATCCCGATCCGCGTGAAGTCGACGTCGTCGCGGCAACGGGCGAGCAGGTGACGATCGGGCTGCTTGCAATTGCGCTGCGCGAGAGCGGCGTGCCCGCGAGAAGCTACACCGGCGGACAGGTACGCATCCTCACCGACAACGCTCACACGAAGGCGCGCATCCTCGAGATCGACGAAAAGCGCGTTCGCGAAGATCTGACGCGCGGCAACGTCGTCGTCGTCGCGGGCTTCCAGGGCGTCGACCGGCAGGGCAACGTGACGACGCTCGGTCGCGGCGGTTCCGACACTTCGGCGGTCGCGCTTGCCGCGGCGCTCAAGGCCGAGGAATGCCAGATCTACACCGACGTCGACGGCGTCTACACGACCGACCCGCGGATCGTGCCCGAAGCGCGTCGCCTCGAGCGGATAACGTTCGAGGAAATGCTCGAGCTCGCGAGCCAGGGATCGAAAGTGCTGCAGATCCGCTCGGTGGAATTCGCCGGCAAGTACCTGGTGCGCCTGCGCGTGCTGTCGTCGTTCGACGATGCCGACGCCGCGACGACCGGCACGCTCATCACCTACGAGGAAGACGAGAACATGGAACAGGCGATCATCTCCGGCATCGCGTTCAACCGCGATGAGGCGAAGATCTCGGTGATGGGCGTCGAGGATCGGCCCGGCATCGCGTACGCGATCCTCGGCCCGATCGCCGCGGCGAACGTCGACGTCGACATGATCGTGCAGAACATCGGCGCGTCCGGCCACACCGACATCTCGTTCACCGTCAACCGCAACGAGTATCAGAAGGCGCTGGCCGTGCTGACCGGCGAGCGCGAGCGCAAGCACTACGAGGCGCGGGAAATCATCGGCGACAACCGCATCGCGAAAGTGTCGGTCGTGGGCATCGGCATGCGCTCGCACGTCGGCCTCGCGTCGAAGATGTTCAAGGCGCTCGCAGACGAGGGCATCAACATCCAGATGATCTCGACTTCCGAGATCAAGATCGCCGTCGTCATCGACGAGAAATACCTGGAGCTCGCCGTGCGCGTGCTGCACAAGGCGTTCGAGCTCGAGAAAGGGCCCGAGGCGGCGTGATGGCCGGCGCCGGCGCGCCCGCGGCGACCGGCGAAGCGGGAGGGGCCGAGCTGCGCGGCGTATTCGTCGACGCGAATGCGGCGCTCGCGGCGGTGGCCGACGAGCTGCTGCGCACTCCCGGCATGGCGTTCGCGATCAACCGCCAGCCGGACATCCGTCCCGAT
>DATEIQ010000028.1:0-11400 GCA_035278845.1 Casimicrobiaceae bacterium
TCGAGCGTCGTCGCGTACTTTTCCAGCCGGTCGAGGAACATCCGCACTTCGGCGGCGTCGCGCTGCAACAGCTGGTGCACGAAGCGCAGCTTCCGCTCCGGCGCGAGGCGATCGTCGGCGAACTGGCACACGTCGCGGCGATGCGACGCCTGCACGTCGGCATCCGTGAGGCCGGCGGTCACTGTCATCGAGACGGGCGCGAACAGCGACAGAAGCCGCGCGCTCGGCTGGCCGCTCGCGATCTCCGCGGCGCCGCCCGATTGCAGGTACTGCTCGAGCACCGGACCCGCGGCACGTCCGAGCGGCGCCTTCGACGAGAATCCGTAGATCACCGGAACGTCCTTGAAGATCTGCCGCATCCGGTCGCGGTTGCTCTCCGCGTGCCGCTCGCCGAGGATATGCGACAGCCGCGTCGCGTCCGCCTGCGAATAGCCGGCGCGAACGAGGCTGCGCGCCACTTCACCGGACGCGCTGCGCAGCGCCTCGGCGTTCAGCGTGTTGCAGCCGAACAGGTACACCTCCTTGAGCTGCGAAAACACGCCGGGGCACGCATCGCTGCACGACGCGCGCTCCATCTCGGCCACGGGCAATGATTCGCGCGCGTCGACGCGGTCGGAATAGAACTCGTCGCCGCCGTCGAAGTGTCCCGAGATCACCAGCGCGTCGCAGCGGACACCCTTGCGGCACGCCGAGGCGAGCCAGTCGGGCCGACCGCGCTCGACGAGCTCGACGAAATCGTATTGATCGGCGGGCAGGTTGCGGCGAAAGACTTCGCGCTCGTCGGCCGAGTTGACGGTGATCGTGCAGACGGTCTTGCGCGCGGCATGCGCGTCGTCGGTCCACGCGGCGATGACGACCGCGAGCAACAGCAAATTCAGCAGCCAGGACATGGGCGAACGGCTTCCGGGCGCAAAAAAATGCGCCAGTATTGCACGTTCGCACTATGGGGTGGCGGCTCGGGGTCGGGGAATCCCCGCGCAGGCCCTCAGGCGGGTGCCTGGGCGACGTCGAGACGGCGTATCAGCACGTCGATCAGGTCGCGCCCATCGGGTGATTTCAGCCGATGGTCGCGCAGTGCGCGGACGAGCTCGGGCGTGTCGATCAGGTCGAAATCCGACCGGATCAGGATGCCCGCGATCGCACGCTGCACGTCGAGCGTGGGCGCGACCGGAAAATAACGCGTCAGTGTCTCGAGGGTTTCGCGGTCGGCCAGGCGGTGATGCGCGAGCGCGTCGAGCGCCCGCACCTGCGCCGCGGCATCGGTCATCCCCACGATGCCGCTCGCAAGGCCGCGCAGTTCCGCGACGTTGTCGACCGGATGATGTCGCAGATACACCTGCGCGATCTGCACATCGGACGGCTGCGGGCTCACGAGCGCCTGCAGCACGCGGGCATGATCGTCCGGGCTGCCAAGGCATGCGCGGATCGCCGCGTGGCCGGGATCTTCCGCGCCGGGGGCCGGCAAGAGCGCAAGGCCATGAGCCAGATCATGCGCCTCGTTCAGCCGGCAGACGAGGTCGACATCCGCCGCCGTCACCGGTGATTGCGCGTAGCGTTCGCCGATCATGCGCATCAGCTCGCCCTGCACGCCGGCCGGCGACAACCAGGCGAATTCGCCCGCAAGCTCGACGAAGCGTGCGCGCAACGCGGGCCGGTCGACCCTGCGCAGGAATTCCAGATAACGTGCGCGCGCCGCAGCGTCGTCCGCGATCGCCGCCAGCGCCTCCGCCACGTCCGGCTGCTGCCGCGTGCGCTCGTCGAGCGACGCGGTGAAGCGC
Organism: Casimicrobiaceae bacterium; assembly: GCA_035278845.1. GTDB lineage: Bacteria > Pseudomonadota > Gammaproteobacteria > Burkholderiales > Casimicrobiaceae > VBCG01. The sequence goes on from DATEIQ010000028.1 coordinate 1,779, forward strand.
TCCATCCGATCGACGAACATCCGTACTTCGGCCATGTCGCGCTCGAGCAGGCGATGAATCGCCTCCACCTTGCGCGCAGGCGAGAGCCGATCGTCGACGAAGCGGCAGACGTCCGCGCGAAAACCGGCGTCGACGTCGCCATCGCGCAGTCCGCGCGCGACGGTGAGCGAATGGCCGGGGAAATAGCTGGCAACGCGCGGATCCGGCCGGCCGTTCGCAACGTCGCGCGCGCCGCCAGCCCGGAGATAGCGTTCGAGGTACGTCGCCGCCACCGGCCCGAGCGGCGCGACGGACGAAAACCCATAGATCGCCGGAACGTCCTTGAAGATGTGACGCATCCGGTCGCGGCTGCTGTCCGCATAGCGGACATTGAGCGCGTGCGCGAGGCGCTGCGCTTCGGCCTGTGCATGCCCGGACTGGACGAGCAGGCGCGCAATGTCGGCTTCGCTGTGCAGTGCCTCTGGATTGAGCGTGTTGCATCCGAACAGGTAGACCGCCTTGAGGTGCGAGAACAGGCCGTTGTCCGGATCGCTGCACGCGACGCGCTCCATTTCGTCCACCCGCAGGAATTCGTGCGTGTCGACGTGCTCCGAGAAGAACTCGTTGCCGCCCGCGTAATCCCCCCCGTCGTAATGGCCGGAGATGATCAGGATGTCGCAACGCACACCCTCGCGCCGTGCAGTTTCCAGCCAGTCGGGACGGCCTCGCTCGACGAGTTCGACGAAGCGATAGCGGCCTGCGGGAAGGTGGCGCCGAAACGCCTCCTTTTCGTCCGCGGAATTGACGGTGATCGTGCAGACGGTTTGCTGCGGTGTACCCGCGCGCACGTCGAGCGGGGCAGAATCCGAGCCCGCATAGATCGGACCCGAACCCGCTTGCGCATCGAAGGCTGCGCCGCACAGCAACGGCAGCAGCGACAATGCACAAGCAACAGAACGGATCGAGGACATCGCGCGACGACTTTCGATAGCATCCCGGGCGAACCGCCCCGGCAAGCGCAAAGTGTCGGGTTTACGTCCGAATCTGTCCGTCAGAAGTCCGGAGAAGTTCCGTTCAGTTGCGAAGCGATTCCTGCGTCAGACTCTTCTTACGGCAATCGGCCGCTCGGTACGTGACGATGCTTACGCGAGGAAAAATGAAACGGGATTCCGCGACATGGCGCGGAATCCCGGAAGCGAAAGTAACGTAATGCGAAAACCGATTGAATCGTCTGCGAAAGCGTCAGTGGCGGCCCACCTGGTTGCCGATGACGCCGCCGACGATGCCACCGCCAACCGCGCCGCCGACGTCACCGGTGATCGCCGCGCCGGCTGCGGCGCCGACGCCTGCGCCCACCACCGTGTCGCGGTCGCGGTGACTCATCGTGCCGCACCCGGCAATCGTCATGATCGCAAGTGCCATCGCCAGTTTTTTCGTCGCTTCGTTCATATGCGTTCTCCATTCGCGTTCCACGCCGCAACTATCGCCGCCACGGCGTTCGCCCGCAATCGGCTGTGTCCGAACGTCGTGTAGGAGATCGTGCATAAGACCGCTCCGATGAAGCACGCCGCGCGACACGCCGGGATCGTCGAGAGCGACGTTCCCGCGCGCCTCGATGCGCTGCCATGGTCGCGCTTTCATTCGCTGGCGATCGTCGCGCTCGGCATCACATGGGTCCTGGACGGGCTCGAGGTGACGCTTGCCGGCGCCGTTTCCGGCGCACTGAAGGAAAGTCCCGCGTTGCAATTGACCGATGCCGACGTTGGCCTGTCGGCGAGCGCGTACCTGGCCGGGGCGGTGCTTGGTGCGCTGTTCTTCGGCTGGCTCGCCGATCGATTCGGGCGTAAGCGCCTGTTCTTCGTGACGCTCGGCGTGTACATCGCGGGCACGGCGGCGACCGCGTTCGCAAACGATTTTGCGATGCTGGCACTGTGCCGCTTCGTCACCGGCGCCGGCATCGGCGGCGAGTATTCCGCGATCAATTCGGCGATCCAGGAGCTGATCCCCGCGCGCTATCGCGGACGCACCGATCTCGCGGTGAACGGAAGCTTCTGGCTGGGCGCGGCAGTCGGTGCGGTGGGATCGAGCGTGCTGCTCGCACCGGGCGTGCTGCCCACCGACATTGGATGGCGGGTGGCGTTCGGCCTCGGCGCCGTGCTCGGCCTGGGCATTCTGTTCCTGCGGCGATTCCTGCCCGAGAGTCCGCGCTGGCTGCTGCTGCACGGTCGAGCCGCCGAGGCCGAGGAAATCGCCGCCGGCGTCGAACGTGCGGCACGTGGCAAGTTGATGCCGGCCGCGGATTTGCCGCGCCTGCGTTTGCGCATCCGTGCGCGCTCGTCCGGGTTCGTCGATCTCGGCTTGTCGCTCTTTCGCCACTACCCGCGCCGCGCAACGCTTGGTCTCGTCCTGATGACGGCGCAGGCGTTTTGCTACAACGCGATCTTCTTCACCTATGCGCTCGTCTTGGGACGATTTCACGGCGTTCCGTCGTCCGAGGTTGGACTCTATCTGTTGCCGTTCGCGGTCGGCAATTTCGCTGGCCCGCTCGTGCTTGGCCGCCTGTTCGACACATGGGGACGCCGGCAGATGATCGCGACGACGTACGCGCTGTCCGCTCTTTTGCTCGCGCTGACCGCGATGCTGTTCGTCGCCGGTCTTCTCGACGCCGCGACACAGACGCTCGCGTGGACGTGCGTGTTCTTCTTCGCGTCAGCCGCCGCGAGCTCCGCGTATCTCGTCGTGAGCGAAAGCTTTCCCGTCGAGGTGCGCGCGCTGGCGATTGCATTCTTTTACGCGCTTGGCACGGGCGTCGGCGGCATTGGCGCGCCCTGGCTGTTCGGTGCGCTGATCGGCACCGGCGAGCCCACGGCGGTCGCCTGGGGATATGCGCTCGGCGCCGTGCTGATGCTGATCGCTGCCGCGGTGGCGCTGTGGCTCGGTCTCGCCGCCGAGCGCAAGCCGCTCGAGGAGGTTGCGCGGCCACTGTCGTGGGTCGCGGATGAGCCGGAGAAAAATCACCCGTGATACCCCCTCCCGGCGCGTGGCTTTCCGACCCGGAGGTGCTAATCCGCGAAGCGAACACCGTTCTTCTGCGCGCGGAGGCGCGGATCGCGCGATTTCACGAGCACCGGCCTGCCTTCGAGAATCTCGAAGCAGCGCTCGAGCGTCTCGTCCTCGAGCCGGCGCATGGCCTCGGCCGTATAGAACGTCAGGTGCGGAGAGAGAATCACGTTGTCCATCGCATGCAACGACGTGAGCGGATGATTCGATAGCGCGAGCGGCTCGTCGCTGAACACGTCGAGCGCAGCACCCCCCAAGTGACCGCGCCTCAACGCGTCCACGAGCGCCGCTTCGTCGACGAGCGAGCCGCGCGACACGTTGACGAGCGTCGCACCGGGCTTCATCGTCGCGATTTCGCGCGCGCCGATCAGATGCCGGGTCTGCGGCGTCAGCACGGCGTGCATGGAGACGATGTCGCAGCGCGGAAGCATTGCCGCGAGATCGTCGTACTTCGCGACACCTCGGCTCGCCATCGTGTCGCGATCGACGTAGGGATCGAAGCCCAGCACCTGCATCCGGAAACCCTGTCCTGCCATGCGCGCGACAGCCGTGCCAATGCGGCCAACGCCGACCAGCCCCAGTGTCTTGCCCGCGAGATCCGATCCCAGCCAGCGCGACATGGGCCACGCCCAGCCGCGTTCCGCCATTTCGCGCTGCAGCGGTTTCAGCTTGCGTGCGAGCGCGAGCATCAATGCAACCGCGCCCTCGGCGACTGTTTCCTCCGCGTATTCGGGAACGTTGACGACCGGAATGCGCCGCGCCCGCGCAGCGACGATGTCGATCGCGTCGATGCCGACGCCGTACTTGACGATGCCGCGCAGTCGTGAAGCACCGGCGATCGCGGCTCCCGATATCTGCGCGTAGCACATGAGCAGCAGGTCGGCGTCGCGCAGCTCGGCAGCCAGCGCGTCCGCGTCGACGCTGTCATGCAGAAGCACGAGCGTGGCGCCCGTGTCGCACAAGACCTGGTCGACGCGCGGCAGCTCGAGCTCCGCATCGGTGCGGACGATCTTCGTCAAGGTTCGCGCTTGCTCGAGCTATTTCGCGTGTGCGTCGTCCCGCTCTGCCGCGATGGCCGCTTCGACGATGTCGAGCGCGCGATCGAGGTGGTGCTCGTCGATCGTGAGCGGCGGCGCAAGCACGAGCACGTTGCCCTGCCCGACCTTGAATGACAGGCCGTTCTCGAGACAACGATAAAGCGCGCGCTCCGCGGCGTCCCGCGCCGGATGACCCGTCGCCGGATCGCATAGCTCGATGCCGAGCAACAGACCCACTCCACGCACGTCGGCGATCAGCCTGTGATGCTGCTGCAGCGACTTGAGGCGTGCGAGCGCGTGGGCGCCGAGCCGCTGCGCGCGCTCGAGCAGGCCTTCTTCGGCGATGACGTCGAACGTCGCGAGTCCCGCTGCACAGCCCACGGAGCTCTTCTCGTGCGTGTAGTGCCCGAGCGCGCGATCGCCAGCGACGTCGAGTCCTTCGCGCGCGATCAGCGCGGCCAGCGGAAACACGCCGCCGCCCAGGCCCTTGCCGAGCACGACCATGTCGGGAACGATGCCGTAGCGCTCAAAGGCAAACGTCGCGCCGGTGCGGCCAAGACCGATTGGAATTTCGTCCAGCACGAGCAACGCCCCGTGCCGATCGCACGCGCGGCGCAGCGTTTCGTAATACGCGGCCGGCGGGATCTGCACGTCGGTCGAGCGCACCGTTTCGACAACGACAGCGGCGACGTCCTCCTCCTTGCCGAGCACGTAGTCGACATATTCGGCGCAGCGCGCATTGCACGTGCCGACGCAGCCGAATCGACAGCCGCGCGGATCGCAGGGCTGCACGTGCTCGGTGCCCGGCAACAGCGGTCCGACGTCGCGGCGGAACAGCGCCTCGCCGCCGATGGAAATCGCGTCGAGCGACGCGCCGTGAAATGCGTCCCACATCGACACGGTCTTGTGGCGTCCGGTGGCGATGCGCGCGAGTTTCAACGCCATGCCGATGGCCGTGGTACCGCCTGGCGCAAAGAGCACCTTGCCGAGATCGCCGGGCGCAAGCTCGACGAGCCGGCGCGCGAGCGCCACCGCAGACTCGTTCGTGTAGCGCCGCGGCGAGAACGGCAGCGTGTCGAGCGCGTCCTTGACCGCTTGCACGACACGCGGATGACCGTGTCCGACCTGGTGCACGCTGTTGCCGTGAAAATCCATGTAGCGACGGCCTTCGACGTCGGTGAGCCAGATGCCGGACGCGCCCTCGAGCGCGTTGAAACATGGCGTCGACAGCGATTGGTGCAGGAAATACTTCGCGTCTTCGTCGAGCAATGCGCGCGTGGCGGGCGAGAGGTGCTCACGCTCCCATTGGCGGCGCAGCGGGGACAGGTTGACGTCGCCCTCGGCCGCCAGATCCCTCGGCAAATCCTTCGCGTCGGGTCTCATGCGGCCAGGACGTTGACGCCGGGTTTCATGCGGTTGCGGCCTTGACGCCGGGTGTGGTGCGCAGCGGATGGCGGAGCATGCGGGCGTTTGCGGGCGAGCGCGTCGGGGGCTGCATTGTGCAGGCCGCCCGGACGCTGGCGCAAGCGCGCGTGCGGAGCGCCATTATTTCAAAGGCGGTGCGCGGCGTTTACATGGCGGCGCTCGGCGGTCACGGCAAAACAACCCGATACTGGCGATGGTGCGCGTCTTGCAAGCAATGCAGCGGGAGGGTTCGATTCTTAGCGGTAATGGCAATCTGCCCGTTCTATCGCGTGGACGCCACATCGACCGAGCGCCGGAAGTCGCCGCGGGACGACAGCTTCGCCAAAGCGCCCGTGCTTCCCGCTCCCTGGTGCGCGCACCTGCATTCGCCGGTGACCAAGTACGTGGCCACCGTCGTTGCGGGCGGACACCGCCGGCTGAAATGCGGCGGCGAACTCGCGAATTGCCAGATTCAGCCGACGCGCCGGCCCAGGCTGTGATCGGACATCGGCGGCCGCATTGGAGGTCGCTGCCGATAGCGCGACGGCATCGAACGTCGATCGACATCGCGCAGCACTGCCCGCGCGCCCGCAATGCCGGCGATAGCCGCCGCCGCGCCGGCCGCCAGGAGCGCAAGCGCGTGCCACGACGCGCCGACGCCCCCGATCAGGTGCACTAACCCGACGAAGAAGACTGCGCCTCCGACGTAGCCGACAAGCAGGCGGAGCGCGTAGCTCACCCGCGCGCACTCCTCCCGCGCGTTCGGCCCGATATTCGGCGCAACATGTGGCGCCATGTGCGGCCCGATGCGTGGCGCCCTATGTGAGCCGATATGCGGCGCAGTCGGCACGCTCAATCGGCCGCCCATGCCGCGCCCAACGCGGTGCCGCTCCGCATGCCCGGCAAACGGGCGCTCTGCGCGGCACATTCGTCGATGAACGCCTCGATCCACGCATTGACATGGGCGGAATCGGTGATCGGACCCATGTGACCGGCATCCAGCGCAGCGACGCGCGCATTCGGCAGAAATCGCATCAGTATGCGGTGAATCCGGCGCATGACGGCCGGGCTTCGATCGCCCGACACGAGCAGCGTGGGCGCCGTTATTACGCGAAGGTCCTCGGCATTCCGCGGCCACGAACGAGCCGCCTGAAAATCGAGTGGAAGCTTGTCGACGCGCCGCGCAATCGCGGTTTGGGCCGGCAGCGGCAGCGCCGCGAAACTTCCGTTGCCGCTCCAGAAATCGACGAAGGCGAGCGCCGCCGCGTGACGATGCCCCGACGCCACCAGCCTTGCGACACGCTCCGCCAGGCGCTTGACCTCGGCGTTCACAGGCTCGTCGTCGGCCAGCAGGCGAAACGCGACCGGCTCGTACAGCGCGAGGCTCGCGACGCGGCCGCGCGCGCGTTGCGCGAGCCGCAATGCGACCAGCGCGCCGTAGGAATGCGCGATCACGTGCACGCGCACGTGCGGCTCGACCAGCGCGTCCAGGCGGTCGGCGACCAGCCGCACTTCGTCGTCAAGCGTGAACGACGCGGTCGACGTGACCGGCGGGTTGTCGCCGTACCCGCAAAGATCGAGCGCGATCACACGATACCGTGCCGACATCTGCTCGGCCAGCGCCGACCATTGTCCCTTGGAGCCGAGCGACGAATGCAGCATGACGACCGGCGTGCCGGTGCCTGCGACGAAGTAGCCCGTTCGCGCACGAGGCGTGTCGCGAATGACGCTGACGGCGGGTGGAATGTCCGGCGTTGGCGCGGTGCTGGTCGAGGTGCTTTCCATCGGTTGCTCTCGCGGATCCTGACGAGAGGCAGTGTAGGGACCGATTGCGGCAGGAAGATTTCGCCGGCCAGCGATTTTTGTTGCTTTTGTTCCGGGGACGGCGCGCGCCCGCACGCCGGATGGACAGCAATAGAACGTTGCTGCGCCGACTCAGGCGAGCGGAGTCCGTTTACCGTCCATTGCGAGATCGGCAACGACGCGGCGCACTTCACTCGGCATGAACGGCTTCTCGATCACCGGGCGGCCGCTGCCGTTCACGAACTCGCGCAATGTCGACGCGAGGGTGTCGCCGGTCACGAACACGACGCGGCGCGTGCGCTCGGGCCAGCGGCGAGCGATTTCCTGGTACAGCGCGCGCCCGTCGATGTCCGGCATGCGGATGTCGGTTAGGATCGCGTCGAAATGCTCGCGGGCGAGGCGCTCGAGCGCTTCGCGTCCCGAAGCCACCGCAACGACGCGGTGTTGCGCGCTCGCGAGGATCTCGGTCAGCGCATCGCGGATCTCGGCCTCGTCGTCGACGATCAGCACCGTGTGCGCGTCCGCATGTGGCTCCGGCGCAGGCTCGACTTCCACGGCCGCCTCGCGCGCAACGCCAACCGGCAGCGCTACCGTGAACGCAGCGCCGCCGCCAGCAGAACTCGAGATGGTCAGCGTTCCACCATGCGCCTCGACGATGCCGAGGCTCACCGCGAGCCCCACACCCGTGCCCACGCCGATCGGCTTCGTCGTGAAGTAAGGCTCGAACACGCGCGCGCGCAAGTGCGTGGGTATCCCGGGCCCGTTGTCCGCCACGGTGACGCGCACCATCTCGGTGGCGGGATCGAAGCGGCTCGTCACGCGGATCGTTCGCGGCGGCGGCTGGTCCTGCAATGACTGCTGCGCGTTGATGATCAGGTTGAGCAAAACCTGGTGCAACTGGTCGGCATCGGCATGAATCATCGGCATGCCGGGTGCCAGCTCGAGCGTGACGTCGACGCCGCTCGTGCGAAGCGCGTAGTTCGTGATGTCGAGCGCCGCGGTGACCACGTCGTTGATCGCGACCGGGCCGCGCTCGGGGCGCTGCTGTCGCGCCATCGCGAGGAAGGTCCGGACGATGCGCGCGCACCGCTCGGCCGCGGTGCGGATCTTTTGTGCGGCCGTCTGCGTGGCCCGATCGCCCTGCTCCTCCAGCAGCACCGCGCGCGCGACGACGACGGACAGCGGGTTGTTGAGCTCGTGCGCGACGCCGGCCAGCAACGATCCCAATGCAGCGAGCTTCTCGCGCTGGTACAGCGATTCGCGCTGCCGCGCGAGCTCCTCTGCCGAGCGCTTCTTTTCGGTGATGTCGCGCGCGATCGTGAGCACGTGCGGCTTGCCCTGGTATTGCATCGGGATGCCGTGCAGTTCGAGCGTGAGCGGTGCGCCGTCGCGGCGCTGCTGCGTCACCTCGACGTGCAGCGGCTCGCCCGCGGCGACCGCGCGCAGGAACGCGGGGTCGTAAGAGGGCCCCGTCCAGCTTCCCGGCGCCAGCGCCGAAAGCTCGCCGTCGCCGTAGCCGTACATCGTCCACAGCGCCGGATTGGTGTCGACGATCGTGCCGGCGTCGTCGAACAGCGCGAGCCCGTCGATCGACGCGCAGAACATCGACCGATACTGCTCCTCGCTCGCGCGAAGCGCGGATTCGGCAGCCTTGCGGTCGGTGATGTCGCGTGCGAGCGAGAGAATGCGGTCCTTGCCGTCGATGGCCACGCGCTTGCCGAACACTTCGTACCAGCGCAGGCTGCCGTTCTTGTGGCGGCCGTGCCACTCGACGGAAAGCTCCTCGCCGGCTGCCGCGCGCGCCACCAGGTCGACCGCATCGGCGCGGGTGAAAGGCCGCACGCCGGCTCCGAGCGCACCGAGTTCGAGCTGGCGGAATTCTTCGCGGCTGTAGCCGAACGCCGCGCAGGCCTTCGGATTGGCGTCGATGATCGCGCCCGTGTCGATGTCGTGCACGAAGATCGCGTCTTCGGCGGCGTCGAAGATCGCGCGATAGCTCGCCTCCGATACGCGCAGCGCCTCGTACACGCGCGCACGCTCGGCGATGTCGCGGCGCAGGCGATTCTGCGTATCGGCGACTTCGAGCGCCATGGCGTCGAAGGCGCGGCTCAAGCGGCCGAGCTCGTCGCGGCCGGCAAGGCCGCTTCGCGCACTGAGATTGCCCGCCGCGAGCTCTTCGGCCGCGTGCACGAGCTGCGCCGTGCGCCGGGTGAGGATGAAGTGAAAGACCAGCCACATCGCGAGCGCCAGCGCCGTCACCCAGCCGGCCCAGTAGAGCGATTGCTGCACGACCTGCGCGCGCGCTTCCGCCTTGTAGCGGCTCAAATCGTAAGTGAGGA
>DATEIQ010000029.1:0-2352 GCA_035278845.1 Casimicrobiaceae bacterium
GCCGAACTTGTCGCCGAACTGCCCGAGATAGACGAACTGCGCGACCTGCGATTCGCGGACGATCAGCTGCGCGCCGTTCTTGATCTCGCGGTCGTCGTCGGGAAAGCGGTACGAGAGCGTGTCGCGCGAATCATCGGTCCAGTCGATGATGTCGATGAACTGCTTCTTGATGAAATCCAGGATCGCCATGCTGCGCTCGCTCGTTCGTCGACGTCACTTCGGGGCGGTGGCCGCCATCTTCTTCGCCTCGGACTCGCCGTTCACGAGCTCGCGCTCGAGCTGCGGCAGCGGCAGCGCGCCGGGGATGAGCGTGCCGTCGGCGAAGATCAGCGTCGGCGTCGCGTTGATCTTCATCGAATTGCCGAGCGCCTGCGTCTTCGCCACCGGATCGCCGCAGTCGCCCTTGTTGTCCGGCAGCTTGCCCGATGCGAAGAAGGCGTCCCATGCCTTCACCTTGTCGGGCGCGCACCAGATCTGCTTCGACTTGCGCGCGGCATCGGGGTGGAGCTGGTCGATCGGGAACAGGAACGTCCAGATCGTGACGTTGTCGAGCTTCGCGAGCTCCTTTTCGAGCCGATGGCAGAACGGGCAGTCGGCATCGGAAAAGATCACCAGCTTGCGCGATCCGTCGCCCTTGACCCGCTTGAACGCGAGCTCGTATGGCAGCTTGTCGACGGCCACGCGATTCAGCCGGCGCGTGCGCTGCTCCGTCAGGTTCTGCTTCGTCGCGGTGTCGTACAGCGCGCCGATGAACACGTACGCGGCCTTGGGATCCGTGTACACGAGCGTGTCGTCGAGCATCGCCTCGTAGAGGCCGAGATAGTCGGTCTTCGCGACGTGACGGATCTCGGCGCCGGGAAACTTCTCCTCGAGCGCCTTGCGAATCGCCGCGATTTCCGGCGTGGATGGCTGCGCGGGCGCGGGTGCAGCGGACGCCGGTGCGGCCGCCCCGGGGGTCGTCGGTGCCGGCGCAGGCGCTTTCGCACCTTGCGCGCCGGCGCTCATTGCCAGCACCAACGCCGCGAGCGAGCACGCAGCCACAGCAGCGCTGCGCAGGGACAGGAAAGGACGAGGTCGCATGCTCTTCTCCACGAAAACGGATTGCGCCGGCTTACCGCAGCGCGGATTGCGCGAGCGCGCGCTTCACAACGGGCAGGCGATCGACCGCCGCAAGCCCCGCGTTGCGCAGCGTCCGCAGCCACGGCGTGCGCGGACCGAACATCCGCACCAGCCCGTCGGTGACCATGTGCATCGCGAGCACCGGCTCGGCGCGCCTGCGGGCGAATCGCTCGAGCAGGATAGGCGCACCTGCGTCGGAGACGGGTCCCCGCTCGGCCAGCACGCCGGCAAGCGCCTGCGCATCGCCGAAGCCGAGATTAACACCCTGGCCGGCCAGCGGATGGACACCGTGCGCCGCGTCGCCGACGAGCGCCATCCGATGGGCGATGGACGTCGGCAGCCGCAGCGACGCGAGCGGAAATGCCGCGGGCGGCGTGATCATCCGCATCGCGCCGAGCGCATGCTCGCCCGCCTCGGCGACACGCGCGGTGAACGCCTCCTGCGACAGCGCCAGGAGTTCCTGCGCCTGCGCATCCGGCGCTGACCAGACGATCGAAACGCGGCGCCCTGGCAACGGCAGCCACGCGAGCACGCCGCCGTCGGCACGAAACCACTGCCGCGCGCACCCGTGGTGCGCGACGTCGCAGTCGAAATTCGCCACGACGCCCTGCTGGCCATAGGAGCGCGCCTCAGCAACGATGCCCGCCGCCTGCCGCACCCACGAATTCTGCCCGTCCGCGCCGACGACGAGCCGGCCGGCGAAGCGCCTGCCATCCTCGAGCGTCAGCGTGCCTTCGGTCGCCGACCACCCGAGGGACGCGAAGCGCGCGCCGGCGACGAAATCGACACCCGGGGCGTGCACGCCGGGAAGCAGCGCAGCGCGCAGCGCGCGTTCCTCGACGATCCAGGCGAGCGCGCGTTCGCCGAGCTCGTAGGCCGAGAAGCCGAGCGTCGCGCCGGTGTCGCCGACGATGCGCATCGACTCGATGGCGGCGATGCGATCGCACGAGAGCGCCTGCCATGCGCCGATCCGCGACAGGAACGACGCGCTGCCGGGGCTGATCGCATAGACGCGCGTATCCCACGTATCCGGATCGGCCGCCGACGGCGTGCCGATGCGATCGAGCAGTGCGACCGTCAGCCCCGCGCGCGCGAGGGCGCTCGCGAGCGCCAGGCCGACGAGGCCGGCGCCAGCGATGACGACGTCACGACGTTCGATGTTCACCCCGTCGGACTCGCGCTCACTTGTCCAGGCTCTCGATGACGAGCTGCTGGTTCGTGTAGATGCAGATC
>DATEIQ010000030.1:0-20407 GCA_035278845.1 Casimicrobiaceae bacterium
TTGCTGCGGAAGCTGCGGCGTCCGCCGGCGCGCTCGCCGCGTGCGCGGACGATGCGGCCGCCACGTGCGCGGAAGGCGGATTCGGCGGCGATCGCTGCGCCGCCGCCCTGAATCGGGCCGACCACTCACGCTTCGTCACCGCGACGCGCGAGGCCATCGCCTCGAGGGCGAGGCGCTCCCAATGCGCGGCGACTTCCGGTATGCGCGCGTCCTGCGGATGCAACGAAAGACGCATCAACGGAATGCCGGCTGCGCGTGCGAGCTCACGCCGTATCGCGAGGCGCGAGTACAGCCGCCGTGGCGCGTTCCACGGGCTGTAACAGAGGTTCGCCGTTCGCTCGAAATGCCAGTACGGCAGATGATGGATGCCGCCGCGGGCTGTCACGTAAACGAATCGGTCGGCGCGCGCGGCGAGCGCCGCGCGGGTACCGTCGCTCGCAAGCCATGCCGGCGGAACGAAGCCGTGCAGCGGCCACCCGTGCGCATCGAACGACGCGATCCCTCGCGCAATGCGCGCGCCCGCATCGTCGGTCGAAAGGGTCGCGAACTCGCCTTCCCCGCGCGTCATGAGCCGCCGCCGGATGAAGTCGCGCGGGGTGCGGGGCGGCGGCGCCTCATCCAGATGAAACAGGCCATGCAGGACGAGTTCGTCGCCGCGCGCAAGGCGGGCTTCCATCGCGCGCAGGAATGCCGAATCGCAGTCGAGGGGCGCGCGATGATGATAATCAGGGACAATCAACAGCGTGAGCGGACGCACGCCGGCGGCGTCAAGCCGCTCGATAAGCTGCCGGCACTCGGGCCACGTTGCCGGCGACACGTCGTGCACGGCAACGACCACGGCGCGTACGATATCGTCGGGGCCTTCGCCCATGCCGTCAGGGCGTTGCATAGCGCGGCACGCGAGCTGGCCCCGTGAGCAGCGCACCGCGATAGAGCCCGAGCAGGCCATGCATCGCGGCATCCCAGCTGAAATCGCGCTCGGCGCGCAAGCGCGCGTTGCGTCCGAACGCATCGGGATCGCGCGCGTAAAACATGCGAATGCCCGCCGCCATCGCGCGCGCATCGCCGGGCGGCACGAGCACGCCAGTGTCCGGCGTCACGATCTCGGGCATCGCGCCGGCGTCGACGGCGACAATGCCGCGCCCGCAGGCCATCGCCTCGAGCAGCACCAGGCCGAACGTCTCCTGATCGCCCGCGTGCACGAGTCCGTCGACGCTCGCCAGAATGCGGGCGAGCTCGAGCGATGAATGCAGGAACGGCAACAGCGTCACGTTCGCCGGTAACGGAACCGGCGGCTTGGGTCCCGCGAGGACCAGGTGATAGGGCCCGCCGAGCGTGGCGAACGCCGCGAGCAGGATCGGCAGGTTCTTCTCGCGCGAAAACCGGCCCGCATACGCGAGCACGCGGGTGGAAGCGGGAAGGCCGAGCTCGCGGCGCAACGCCCTCGCGCGCCGGTCGGGCGCGAATGTGTCGACGTCAACCCCCAGCGGCCGCACGACGACGCGTTCGACACCCCACTCGAGCAGGCGGCTGCGCATGTACGCGCTCGGCGCGAGTACCAGGCCGCAACGGCGGTAGAACGCGCGCGCGTACGCGCGAGTGGCGGTGCCGGCCATGGGCCCGAAGCGCCGTTCGGCCATGCGCACGATGTCGCTGTGGCAGAACGCTACCAGCGGGATTTCAAGCGAGCGCGTCGCCGACAGCGCGGCCCACGCTTCGGGGCCCGCGTCGCCGGCCTCGACGAGGTCGGGCCGGCAAGCGCGGATCGCGCGTTTCCAACGGTGCATCGCGAGGGGCAACCGATGCCCCTCGGGCCGCAACGCGAGCGCACGCAGATAGCGTTCTCCGCCGTTGCCTTGCGCGTCCGCGGCGCCCGCCGCCAGCAGCGAATGCCGGATCGACGTGTGGCGCCGCAGCCACGCGCGCTTCGCGCGCAGGTACCGCACGACGCCGCCGCTGGTCGGCGCATAAAGCATGGTGACGTCGAGCAGATGCATCCGTCGAACCGGAGTGGCGGCGATTCGCACGAGGACGTACGAATCTACCGGCAAGTCAAGCGGGGGCTACCCGTCCAGCGGCGACCGCCGGCACGACGGCCAGGGCGCATCACGACCTGTACCGCATTACTATCTTTCTCGCGTAGCAATCTGTCAACCGGCCGAACGATCCGTTACTTGCCTTCCTTCGGCGGCTCGGCGGGCGCCATCGACGAACCGGTCGAAGGCGACGTGGATGTCGATGGGCTCGTCGACGAAGACGAAGGCGGCGGCGGCGACGACGTCGATGACTTCGGCGTCACGACCGGCGGCGAGTTCGGGGCCGTCGACGTGTTCGTTTCGCGTTGACAGCCGGCCAGGCCGAGCGCGAGTCCGGCACAAAGCAATGTGGCAAGCGCTGCACTTTTCATGATTCACTCCATCGGGTTAAGGACGCAACCCTGATTTAGCAGATTCGATGCCATCGCAAGCGGCCTCGGGAGCGCGAAAAACCGCTTAATAAACAGCGACGTCGCCATTCGGCAACGCCGTGCAACGCGCGCTTTTCCGTAGTGCGCCGCGGACGCGCGACGCGCAATTTTCATCGCTGCGCGGTAATAATTACGCGACTCGTCCCGAAGCACGCGGGATCGCGCGGGCGTTTGATTGTTTACACAGCAAATTCAGCGAGATGTGTTCGTCGGCGATAACGGTACGCTCCTTGCGCAATCGGCCGCAGGGTCATTCATTGCATCGGCGCTTCGCCGGTCGCTCCTCCGCATGCCTCACGCTCTGATCGTCGACGACGACCGCACCGCCGCAGAAGCACTGGCGGAACTGATCGCGAACCAGGGATTCACCACCGCGTGCGCCAACTCGGTGGAACAGGCGCGCGATCTTCTGGTCACCTCGCCCGACGTGATCCTGCTCGACCTGGTCCTGCCGGACGGCAACGGCCTCGAGCTGCTGCGCGAGACGACGTCGCGCGATCTCGCGACGCAGGTGATCGTCGTCACCGGCCATGCGTCGCTCGAAAGCTCGATCGAGGCGATGCGGCACGGCGCGACCGATTACCTGCTGAAGCCGATCAACCTGTCGCACCTGCGCGCCGTGCTCTCGCGTGTCGCGCGCCCGCCGGAGCTTTCGGCGGAAGTGAAGGACCTGCGCTCCGAGTTGCGCTCGCTCGGCCATTTCGGCCGCCTGGTCGGCGCATCGCCGCCGATGCAACGTCTCTACGATCAACTCGCGCGCGTCGCCCCGACGGGCGCCACCGTGCTGATCACCGGCGAGAGCGGAACCGGCAAGGAGATCGTCGCGCAGACGATTCACGAGGTGAGCAGGCGCCGGCTGCGGCCGTTCCTCGCGATCAACTGTGGCGCGATCTCGCCGCAGCTGATCGAAAGCGAGCTCTTCGGCCACGAGAAGGGGAGTTTCACCGGCGCAAACCGGCAGCATCGCGGCTACTTCGAGCGCGCGCACGGCGGAACGCTGTTCCTGGACGAGGTCACCGAGATGCCGATGGACCTGCAGGTCAAGCTGCTGCGCGTGCTGGAAACGCAGATGGTGAGCCGCATCGGCTCCGATCGGCCGATCGAGACCGACGTGCGCGTCGTCGCGGCCACGAACCGCAATCCGCACGAGGCGGTCACCGCGGGGAAGTTGCGCAAGGACCTGCTGTACCGGCTGCAGGTGTTTCCGCTATACGTTCCGCCGCTGCGCGAGCGCACCGAGGACATCGAGCTGCTCGCGAATCACTTTCTCGCGCAGCTCAACAAGCGCAGCAACACGGCGAAGTCGCTGACGCCGGCGGCGATCGACCGCTTGCGCCGCTATCACTGGCCGGGCAACGTGCGCGAGCTGTCGAACGCGATCCATCGCGCCTACATCATGACCGACGGCGAATGGATCACGCAGGTTGGCCTGTCACAGGAGCCCACGCTCGCCGCCGACTTCAGCGGCCGCTCGTTTCAGGTGGGCGTGGGCGACCGCATCGACGCAGTCGAGAAGCGCCTGATCCTCGCCACCGTGCAGCACACGCACACGAAGGAAGCGGCCGCCGAAATCCTCGGCATCAGCGTTAAAACGCTCTACAACCGGTTGCGCGCTTACGAGTCGGGCGCCGACCTGGCGAAGCCAGCATCGGCGGCCGCCGAAGGTCAGGTGCTACCTGCCGGTGCGCCTGCGTCGTCGGGTCCGCCACCGCGCACGCCGGCGACGTGAGCGATCGTGTCGATCAGCACGTCGAGGTCCACGGGTTTTGCGACGACCGCATCGTAGCCCGCGTACATCGCACGCGCGCGCTCCTCGGCCCGCGCGTGACCGGTGCACGCGATTGCAGGCGTCGTGCCGCCCTGCTCGGCCGGCAGATGCCGCACGCGGCGGATCAGTTCGTAACCGTCGACGCACGGCATCCCGATATCTGAAATCATAAGGTCCGGATGCCAGGCGGCAAGAAGCTGCTGCGCCTCGATCGCCGTCGCCGACGCGCGAACGGAAGCGCCGCGGATCTCGAGGGCGTCGCGCAGCAACTCGCGCGTGTTCGGGTCGTCATCGACGACGAGGAGCTTCAACGGCGCGTGCGGAAAAGACGGCATGGCGTTCTCCCGGCGTGAGCCAAAGCCGAAAGCAATGCATGGATGAGGCCACGCAGATGCAGGATTCGGGCCTGGCACTTTGCCGGCTCCTTGCAGACCTCCTGAAGATCGGCGTCCTTGCCATCGACGAAGGGGGCATTTGCCGCTTCGCCAACGAGCGCGCATGCGAGCTGCTCGACGCGGCGGACGAGGCCTCCGCTCGCGCGCGGTGGTCCGCGCTGCGACAGCAGATCGACCATGGCAAGCCGCATGCTGCGCCGCTGTTGCGAACGCTCGACGTGGAAACATCCCGCGGCGTGCGCCGGTTGCGCGTCGAAGCGCACGCGCTTCCCGACGCCGGCGGCTGTGCCGTGCTTCTGCGCGACCGCGCGGCGATCGGCGAGACCGATCATCTGCCGATGCTCGCGACACGCGCGCAGTCGAGTCGCGCCGTGCTTTCCGGGCTCGTTCACGGCGCGAGCGGACCGCTCAACAATTTCAACCTGACGCTCGCCGTTCTCGACGCGGATATCGAGCTGTTCGACGCCTTGCCGCAGGCGGTCGCCGCGTGCGCGCGGTTGCGGCGCCATCTCGACGTGCTGCGATCGGAGGCGGCGTCGCTCGTGAGCCGGCTCGACGAGCTGCGAGCGCTCGCCGACCGCAGACCGCATGAACCGGTGCGCTTCGACGTCGCGGAAAGCGTGCGCGACGTCGCGCGCTGGCTGCGGCACGAGGCCGTGGTGCGTGAAGCAACGATCGCGGCGGACGCTTCTGCGCCGGCATGGATCGACGCGGATCGCGATGCGATGACGCTCGCGCTCGTCGCGCTTGCGTCGCGGCTGCTCGACACGTGCAGGCCCGGCAGCGTGCTGCGGGTGTCCGCTTCGCATGTCGAGCACGAGCGGCACTGCATGCTGTGCATCGCTGTCGAGCCCGCGACGGTATCGGCCGCATTCGCCGACGAGCTCTTCGCGATCCGCCCCATTGCGCAGGACCCGGCACCCGCAACCGCGCGCATGATCGTCGAAGCGCACGGCGGTACGCTGACTTTTCGATGCGACGCGCAGCAATGCGCGGTCGTCGTCACGCTGCCGGCCGCGTGACGACTCGCGAATCGTCCGTATCGCGGACGCGTTCGCACGCAGTCGTTCAACGTTCCCGGTAAGAATTGCCACCGTGCGCGCGGTATACCGCGTGCACGCGACGGCGCTTCCCGCTTGCGTCACGCGCTTCCCCGCGTCACTCGGCACGCGCCTTGCAGACATGGTTGTCATCACCGCACGCAGTTGCCGCGGTTGCAGCATCGATCTCCTCGGATGGCACGCCAGCGTGGAACCGAACATCGCAATGATCAGCGAGCATGCCTCGCCGCTCGCGGCCGCGGGGGGCGTCGATGCGGGCGGCCAGAATATCTACGTTGCCTGCACGGCGCGCCATCTCGCCGCGCAGGGTTGCACGGTCGACGTTTTCACGCGGCGTGACCGCGAGGATCAGCCCGACGTCGTCGACTGGCTGCCCGGCATTCGCGTCGTTCACGTACGCGCAGGACCCGCGCGCTTCGTCCGCAAGGAATCGCTGCTGCCGTTCATGGCGGAGTTCGCGCGCGCAGTGGTCGATTTCGCTCGCACGGCGCGTGCGCGGTCAACACCGTACACGGTGTGCCACGCGCATTTCTTCATGTCCGGCCTCGTGGCGCAACGGATAAAGCGTGAGCTCGGCATCCCCTACGTCGTCACGTTCCACGCGCTCGGCCGCGTACGGCTCATGCATCAGCCGCACGACGAATTTCCGCCGGAACGCTGCGCGCTCGAGCAGGCGGTGATCGACACGGCCGATGCGATCGTCGCCGAATGCCCACAGGACGAGGTCGATCTGCAACGACACTATCGAACGCCCGCTTCACGTATCCGGATGATTCCGTGCGGGTTCGATCCCGACGAGCTCTCACCTGTCGACCGGCGCGCGGCGCGCGAGCGTCTCGGGCTTCCGGTCAACCGGCCGATCGTGCTGCAGCTCGGCCGCATGGTTCCGCGCAAGGGCGTCGAAACGGTGATTCGCGCGATCGCGATCGTCGAGCGCCGCTACGATCTGCGCCCGCTGCTCGTCATCGTCGGCGGCGACTCGCCGACGCCCGATCCCGCGCTGACGCCGGAAATCGGCCGCCTCGCGCGCGTCGCGGTCGAAGAGCGCATCGCGCACGACGTCCTGTTCGTCGGCCAGCGGCCGCGCGACGTGCTCCGCTATTTCTACAGCGCGGCTGACGTGTTTGTCACGATGCCGTGGTACGAGCCGTTCGGAATCACGCCGGTCGAGGCGATGGCATGCGGCGTTCCGGTGATCGGTGCGCGCGTCGGCGGCGTCCAGTATTCGGTGGAGGATGGCCGCACCGGTTTCCTCGTCGAGCCGCGCAACGCGGACGCGCTCGCGCGACGGCTCGCGCATTTCTTCAGCAATCCGTCGATTCCGCGCCTGCTCGGCAAGCGTGCGCGCCGTCGGGCATGCGAGCGCTTCACGTGGGAACGCGTCGCGCACATGCTCGCGAACGTGTACGCCGATGTCGCGCTCGGCTCGCGCGTCGCCGGCACCCGGCGCGCGCGTGCAGCGACAGCGCCCGCCCGAGCATGACCGATCTGCTTCGCGGCAAATCCATTCTCGTCACCGGCGGCGGTCAGGGACTCGGCGCTGCGATCTGTGAAGAGTTGGCCAACGCCGGCGCGGTGGTGCTGGTCGCCGATCGCAGCGACCGGTGCGAGGCCACGGCAAGCGCCATATCGGCACGCGGGGCGACGGCGCATGCCGTTCGCGGCGACGTCGGCAGCGAGGAGGACGCTCGGCGGCTCGTCGACGAGGCACGAGCGCGCACGGGTGGTCTCGACGCGCTCGTCAACAACGCGGGCATCGACCTCACCACCGGCATCGACACGCTGCGCGTCGAGGATTTCGACCGCATCCTCCGCACGAACCTTCGCGGACCGTTCCTGCTCGCCAAGTTCGCGTTGCCGCTCTTGCGTGAGCGTCACGGCGACATCGTCAACGTCACGTCGACAGCGGCGAAACGCGGCTGGGCGAACGCGAGCGCGTACCACGCGAGCAAATGGGGATTGTTGGGATTGTCGTACGCGCTGCACGCGGAATTGCGCGCGCAGAACGTGCGCGTGACAGCCGTCGTGGCCGGCGGCATGCGCACGCCGTTTCTGCTCGAGCGCTTTCCCGATCTCGACCCGGCGAAGCTGCAGGATCCCGCGCACGTCGCGCGCGCCGTGCGCTTCGCGCTTTCGCAGCCGCGCGAATCGGTCGTCGCGGAAATCACCGTGTTGCCTGTACAGGAGACTTCATGGCCATGACGAACCCGGACGGTGTACGCGCCGTGTTTCTGGACAAGGACGGCACGCTCGTTCGCGACGTTCCCTACAACGCGAATCCGGACCGCATCGAACTGCTGCCCCGCGTCGGCGCGGGCCTTCGGGCGCTGCAGGACGCCGGTTATCTGCTCGTCGTCGTGTCGAACCAGCCGGGCGTGGCGCTCGGGCACTTTCCAGCGAGTGCCCTTGCCGATGTCGAAGCGCGGCTCGACGCGCTGCTCGAGCCGTTCGGCGTCGTGATCACCGCGTACGCATGGTGCACGCATCGGCCCGCGGGCATGCGTGCGGCCGGCGGTCCGTGCGCATGCCGCAAGCCGAAACCGGGGCTTTTGCTGGACGCGGCGGCGACGCACGGCATCGCGCTTCAGCGCTCGTGGATGATCGGCGACATCCTCGACGACGTCGAGGCGGGCGAGCGCGCGGGCTGCAACACCGTGCTCGTCGATCACGGCAACGAAACGCGCTGGCGCGCGGGCCGGCTGCGGACGCCGCGCGCGATCGTCTACGACTTCGCGGACGCCGTGACGTTCGTGCTCGACGGGCACATACAGCGCGCACGCAGGCCGTATCTCGTCAGTCCGCAACCGGGAATCGAGTGAACATGGCCTGCGCGTGGCGCGATGCCGAATCGGTCCTCGCCCTCCGCCTCGACGGCATGGGCGACCTGCTGATGACGACGCCCGCGCTGCGCGCGCTGAAAGAAGCGCTACCGTCGCGCCGGCTCGCATTGCTTACTTCACCGCAAGGCGCCGCGATCGGCCGCGAGCTGCCGTTCGTCGACGACGTGATCGTGTTCGACGCGCCATGGGTCAAGTCCGGCGACACGCAGCCGTCGTCGAGCGCCACGACCGCGCTGATCAGGCGCCTGCACGCCCGCGCCTACGACGCGGCGATCGTGTTCACCGTCTACAGCCAGAGCGCTCTTCCTGCGGCGATGCTGCTCTATCAGGCGGGCGTGCCGCTGCGCGCCGCGCACTGCCGCGAGAACCCGTACGCGCTGCTCACGCACTGGCAAGCGGATCCCGATCGCGATCCGCATGCCGGCGTACGGCACGAGGTCGAGCGCCAGATCGATCTCGTCGCGAGCCTCGGCGTCGATGTCGTGCACACGTGTCTGCAGTTTCCGGTGCGCGCCGGCGCGAAACGCAGCATGCGCGCGAAAGCGCTGGCCGCAGGACTTTCTTCGCAGCGGCCGTGGCTCGTCGTGCATCCCGGCGCCACAGCGGCATCGCGCCGCTATCCGGTCGCATCGCTGGCGCTCGCCGTTGCTGCGCTTGCGGAATCGGGCCGCTGGCAGGTCGTGATCGCAGGCGGCGGCGCGGACGTCGCTGCAGCGAAGAAGCTCACGGCGCGCGTTCCGGGCGCCGTGTCGCTCGCCGGTGCGCTCGGCATCGCCGAACTGGCCGCGCTGCTGCAGGACGCGGAAACCGTCGTCTGCAACAACTCGGTCGCTGCGCATCTTTGCGCTGCGGTCGGCACGCCGGTCGTCGACCTGTATGCGCTGACCAATCCGCAGCACACCCCCTGGCAGGTCGCGCATCGGACGCTGTCGCACGATGTTTCATGCCGGTATTGCCTGAAGAGCACGTGCCCGCTCGGTCATCATCGTTGTCTTGCGGGGGTCGCGCCGGACGCGATCGTCGAGGCCGTGACCGGACTGGCGGCGACGTCCGCACGCCGGGGCGTCACATCGCGCGGCAGTGATGACCGTGTCGTGCACGCGGCCACGTGACGGAGCAGACCGGTGAAAACGCTTGGCATCAACGCGGCGTTTCACGATTCGTCCGCATGCCTCGTCTGCGACGGCGCGGTCGTCGCAGCCGCCGAAGAGGAACGCTTTACGCAGATCAAGCACGGCAAGCGCCCGATGCCGTTTTCGGCGTGGGAGCTTCCGTACCACGCGATCGACTATTGCCTCGACGAAGCCGGCCTTTCGCTCTCCGACGTCGATCACGTGGCCTACTCGTTCGCGCCGGCATTGCTCGCGAACGGTGCGCTCCCGTCGCGGATCACCTTGCCGCTCGAGCCTTCGTCGGTTCTCGGACGCGACGGCGATGCGCCCTGGGAGGCACTGTTTCTCTCGTACATCGTCAACGCGCCGCGCCAGCTCGCAGGCGGCGCGCCGCACCACCTGTCGCACCGGCTGTGCGCGACGAATGGCACGCAGCCATGGCGCTGGCATTTCGTGCCGCATCACCTCGCGCATCAGGCGAGCGCGTTTCTCGCCGCGCCGTTCGACGAGTGCGCGGTGCTCACGCTCGATGGCCGCGGCGAGCGCGCGTCGACGCAGTACGGCGCTTACCGCGACAGCCGCTACGAGCGCCTGGGCGAGGTGAAGCTGCCGCATTCGCTCGGTCTGCTCTATGAGGACGTGACGCGCCATCTCGGCTTCCTGCATTCGTCGGACGAGTACAAGGTGATGGCGCTCGCGTCGCTCGGCACGCCGCGCCTCGTGCCCGAGATGCGCGCGTGCGTGCAAGTCGGCGACGACGGCCAGTACCGGATCGACGGGCCGCCTCTCGCTCACTGGAGCTCCCCGCGCGAGCGCGGCCAGCCTTTCCTGCCGATCCACGCGGACATCGCGCATGCCGCGCAGCGTGTGCTGGAGGAGGCCGTGCTGGAAATCGCGCGCTGGCTCCGCGAGGCCACCGGCCTCCCGCATCTCGCGATGGCAGGCGGCGTCGCGCTCAACTGCGTGATGAACGGCTTCCTGCGCGATGCGCGCGTGTTCGACGAGATCTGGGTCCAGCCGGCCGCGGGCGACGCGGGAACCGCGCTCGGCGCCGCGCTGTGGGTCGATCGCGAAGCGCGCGGCGGCGCCGATGCCGCGCGCGCGTTCTGGATGGAGCACGCGTATCTCGGTCCCGCGTATTCGGACCTGGAGATCGAAGGTGCGCTGGCGCACGCGCACGCGACCTACGCGAGGCCCGACGACCTGCCCGGCCTCGTCGCCGACCGCCTCGCCGACGATCGGATCGTCGGCTGGTTCCAGGGTCGCATGGAATTCGGTCCGCGTGCACTCGGCAGCCGCTCGATTCTCGCGTCGCCGCTACACCCGGAGATGCAGAGGCGGCTGAACGAACTCAAGGATCGCGAGGACTTCCGGCCGGTTGCGCCCGCGGTGCTCGAGGAAGCGGCGGGCGAATGGTTCGAGGACTGCGTGACGTCGCCGTTCATGCTGTTCGTCCATCGCGTGCCGCCCGAGCGCCGCTCGCGGATTCCGGCCGCGTGCCACGCCGATGGAACGGCGCGCGTGCAGACGGTGTCGCGCCTGCACAACCCGCTGTACCACGACATGATCGCTGCTTTCGCGGAGCGCGCCGGCGTGCCTGTGGTCATCAACACGTCGTTCAACACGCGCGGCAAGCCGATCGTTTGCACGCCGCGCGACGCGCTCGAATGCTTTTTCACGTCGCCGCTCGACGTGCTCGCGATCGGACCCTATGTCGTCGAGAAGGGGGCGCGGCCTGGCCGATGAGCACGAACCGCCCGCAGACGAGCACGATTCGCGCGGAGATGGGCACGGCCCGCGCCTACCCGCAGGTCAGCGTCGTCGTCGCGACGTACGAGCGGCCCGAGCTCCTGCTTCGCTGCGTCGACGCGCTGCTGGGGCAAACGCTGCCAGCCGCGCGCTTCGAGGTCGTGATCGTCGACGACGGCTCGTCGCGCCGCACGCGCGAACACGTGATCGCCGAGCTTTCGACGCGCAGACAGCATGCCCACGCGCCGACGCTGCGTTTCCTCTGGCTGCCGATCAATCGCGGTCCGGCAGCGGCCCGCAATCACGGCATCCTCGCCGCTCGCGGCGACGTCGTCGCATTCACCGACGATGACACCGTCCCGTGCGCGGAGTGGCTCGCGGAGGGCTTGCGCGCGATCGAGGGCGGCGCGGACGCCGTCGCGGGCAAGGTGGACGTGCCGCTGCCGGCCGTGCCGACCGACTACGAGCGGGACGCCGCCGGCCTCGCCGATGCGGCGTTCGTCACCGCCAACTGCTTCGTGCGGCGCGATTTGCTCGCCGCGATCGGCGGTTTTGACGAGCGCTTCAGGTTCGCGTGGCGCGAGGACACCGATCTGTTCTTTCGCGTGCGCGCGAGCGGCGCGATCGTGGCGCGGGCACCTGCCGCGCGCGTGCTGCACCCGGTTCGGCCGGCGCGCTTCGGCGTCAGCGTGGCCCAGCAGCGCAAGGTGATGTTCGACGCGCTCCTCTACAAGAAATTTCCGCGCGGCTACCGGCGCTACATACGACCGCATCCGCCGTGGGCGTATTACGCCGCCGTGGCCACCGGCGCATGCGCGATCGTCAATGCGCTCGCCGGCAATCGCCTCCTTGCGTTCGCTTGCACCGCGACGTGGGTCGCGCTCGGTGCACGGTTCGCATGGCAGCGGCTCGCGCACACGAGCCACGCCCCGCGCCACGTCGCGGAGATGGTCGTGACGTCGTTCCTGATCCCCTGGGTGTCGCTGTACTGGCGCGCGCGCGGCGCGTGGCGCTTTCGGGTGCCGTTCGTATGACACCGCCGCAGGCCGCGCTGGCGCTTCCTGCATGCGACGCCACGCCGCCTCTGCCGAAATTCGTGCAGATCGAGCCTGTCGGACAGTGCAACCTGCGCTGCCGCATGTGCGCGATCCAGTACCGCCGCGACGGGCCTCCGCACGGCCCGCTCGCGTTCATGCCATTCGACGATTTCACGCGCCTCGTCGAGGGATTCGGAGTCATCGACGAGCTGCAGCTGCAGGGACTCGGCGAGCCGACAATGCACCCGCGCTTTTTCGAGATGGTCGCGTGGGCGAGCGCGCGCGGCATCCGCGTGACGACCAACAGCAACCTGACGCTGTGGTCCGAGCGCCGTGCGCGACAGTGCATCGAAAGCGGGCTCGCGCAGCTCTCGGTGTCGCTCGACGCGGCCACGCCCGCGCTATACGAGCGCATCCGCGTGAATGCGCGCTTCGCAAAGGTGATCCGCAACCTGCGCCGCGTGCTGGCGGCGCGAAGCGCACTGCGCTCGCCGCTCGACGTACGCATCGTCTGCGTGCTGATGCGGCAGAACCTGCACGAGCTGCCCGCGCTCGTCCGCCTGGCGCATGCGGAAGGCGTGAGCGAGGTCTTCGTTCAGTATCTGTGCCACGACTTCGAGGAATCGTCGCTGCCACCGGGCTACGCAGCGATGCGCGATTTCATCCGCGACCAGGTGCTCGACGCGATGCCGCGCGAGGTGATCGCGGCGGCGTTTGCGGCAGCACGCGCAGCTGCGCGCGATACGGCCGTCAGGCTGCGGCTGCCGCCGCTCGACCGCGGCGCGCGTCCGCGCGCGGCACCGCGCTGCGACTGGCCGTGGCGCGGCGCGTACGTGAGCTACCGTGGGGAGGCGATGCCGTGCTGCATGGTGGGCACGCCGGACCGCATCAACTTCGGCAACATGCTGGACGACGGCGTTGCGGACGTCTGGAACAGCGCCGATTACCAGGCGTTTCGCGAGCGGCTCGCAACCGATCGGCCGCTGCCGATCTGCCGCTCGTGCTCGCTGTACCGGGGAACGTTCTAGCGCGTGCTCACGCTGGCGCGCACACGATACCACCGACATGAGCATCGTCGACCTGCGACCCCGCCGCGACAAGTCGTGCCGCATCGCCGTATTCCGCGCGCTGCAGCTCGGCGACATGCTGTGCGCCGTGCCGGCGCTGCGCGCCGTTCGCAGCGCATTTCCGGAAGGCGAGATTACGCTGATCGGCCTGCCCTGGGCCGGCGCGTTCGCGCAGCGATTTGCGCATCTCGTCGATCGCTTCGTCGAGTTTCCCGGTTTTCCCGGACTGCCGGAGCGCGAGCCCGACATCGCCGCGGTTCCGGATTTTTTGCGCACAGCCCAGGCCGCCGACTATCACCTCGCGATCCAGATGCACGGCAGCGGCGAGATCAGCAATGCCATCGTCGCGACGCTCGGTGCGCGCATCACCGCGGGGTTCCATCCGCCACAGGGTCCGTGCCCCGACCGGCTGCGCTTTCTGCCGTGGCCCGCCGCCGGCCGGGAAATTCATCGCTGCCTTGCGCTCACGAGCTTCCTCGGGTTCGAAAGTGCGGGCGATCGGCTGGAGTTCCCGATCGACGCCGAGGAGCGCAGCGCCGCGAGATCGCTGCTGGCGCGGCATCATCTGGTGCCGCGGCGGTTCGTTTGCGTACATCCGGGGGCACGGCTCTATTCACGGCGCTGGCCGCCCGAATATTTCGCGGCCGTCGCGCGCGATGCCCTTGCGCTCGGCTATCGCGTCGCGCTCACCGGCAGCGCCGAGGAGACACTGCTGACCCGCCGCGTCGCGCGCGATCTCGCGCCTTCGATGGTCGTCGATCTCGCCGGGCAGACGACGCTCGGCGTTCTCGGCGCACTGCTCGCGCATGCGCGGCTCCTGATCTGCAACGACACCGGCGTGTCGCACGTTGCCGCCGCACTTGCCGTACCGAGCGTGGTGGTCTGTTGCGGCGCCGATCCGTTGCGCTTCGCGCCGATCGACCAGGTACTGCACGAAGTGCTGCATCACCCGATCGGTTGCCGGCCCTGCGCGCACGTCCATTGCCCGATCGGGCATCCGTGCGCCCAGAAGCTCGACCCCACGCGCGTGGGTTCACGCGTCCGCGCGCGGCTTGGTTCCGGCCGCCCCGGCGCCCCGCGCGACGTCGCGCACAGGCTGCATCCGGTGCCGCCCCCGTCCCCGTGGCGAACGCCGCCGAACGCATGAGGATGCGCGCATGACGACGCGGCGCCGCTTGCGCGTTCTCACCTGGCAGGTGCACGGAAATTACCTGTACTACCTGACGCAGGCACCGCACGAATTCCACGTGCTCTCGAAACCGGGCACGCCACCGGGCTACGGCGGACGTAACGGCCTCCTGCCATGGGGTGCCAACGTTCACGACTGCCCGGCCGCCCGCGTTCGCGATCAGGCCTTCGATTGCGTGCTGTTCCAGTCGCCCGCGCACTATCGCGACGATCAGCACGATCTCCTTTCCGAGAGCCAGCAACGGCTGCCGCGGATCTATCTCGAGCACGATCCGCCGCTCGCGCACCCCACCGGCACCGTGCACCCCGTCGCCGATCGCGACGTGCTGATCGTGCACGTCACACACTACAACGCGCTCATGTGGGATTGCGGTGCGGTGCCGACGCGCGTCGTCGAGCATGGCGTGCACGTACCCGAGGGCATCGCCTGGAACGGCGAGCGGCCGCGCGGTGTCGCCGTGATCAATCACCTGCGACGGCGCGGGCGCAGGCTCGGCAGCGACGTTTTCGACGCGTGGCGGCAGGCGGTCCCGCTCGATCTCTACGGAATGGACGCGCAGGCGTCGGGTGGAAGCGGCGAGTTGCCCTACGCCGAGCTCTTCGCAGCGCTCGCCCGCTATCGCTTCTTCGCCCATCCGGTCCGCTACACGAGCCTGGCGCTCGCGATCTGCGAAGCGATGACGATAGGCCTGCCAGTGGTCGGACTCGCGACAACGGAACTGCCTCGGATCATCGCGGAGAGCGGCGGCGGTTACGTCGACAATGATCCCGCCCGCCTCGTCCGCCATTCGCGTGAGTTGATCCGCGACCACGGCCACGCTGCCGATCTTTCGCGCAAGGCGCGCGCGTACGCTCGCGAGCGGTTCGCGATCGGGCGATTCGTCGCGGACTGGAACGACGTCTTCCACCAGATGACGAGCGCATGAGAACGGAACCGAGCCAACCGCTTCGCGTGCTCGTTACCGGCGGCGCCGGTTTTCTCGGGTCGCATCTGTGCGAGCGGCTGGTCGCCGACGGCCACGACGTGCTCTGCGTGGACAATTTCTATACGGGAACGCGCGCGAACGTGGCGCCGCTGCTGTCGAACCCGCGCTTCGAACTCTTGCGCCACGACATCACGTTTCCGCTTTACGTCGAGGTCGACCGCATTTTCAACCTCGCCTGTCCCGCTTCGCCGCGGCATTACCAGCGCGATCCGGTGCAGACGACGAAGACCAGCGTGCACGGTGCGATCAACCTGCTCGGGCTCGCGAAGCGGCTGCACGCGCCGATCGTCCAGGCGTCGACCAGCGAGGTTTATGGCGATCCGGCCGAGCACCCGCAAACCGAAGACTACTGGGGGCACGTCAATCCGATCGGGCCGCGGGCGTGCTACGACGAGGGCAAGCGCTGCGCGGAAACGCTGTTCGCCGACTACCGGCGCCAGCACGGACTCGACACGCGCATCGCGCGCATTTTCAATACGTACGGGCCGCGCATGCAGCCGGCAGACGGCCGCGTCGTATCGAATTTCATCGTCGCGGCGCTCCGCGACGAGCCCCTCGCGATCCACGGCGACGGCTGGCAGACGCGCTCTTTCTGCTACGTGAGCGACACGATCGACGCGCTCGTGCGGCTGATGGAAGCGCCGTCTTCGTGCGCGGGACCGGTAAACGTCGGCAACCCGGCCGAATTCACGGTGCTGGAGCTCGCCGAGCGCGTGCGCCGACTCGCGGGATCGAAATCACCGATCGTATTCGCGCCGGCCGCGTGCGACGATCCGCGTCAGCGCAAACCCGACATCGCGCTCGCGATGCGCACGCTCGGCTGGCAGCCCTGCGTTGCGATCGAAGAAGGGCTTGCGCGGACGATCGACTATTTTCGCCGCGCGCTGCCCGATGTCGCGGCTGCCCACCCGGCGGGGCGACGCGCTGCCGCGACGCAGCCACGTCACACGATGCGCTGATGCCGCGCGGTCAGGCGATGCGATGACCATGCGCGGTCAGGCGATGCGATGACCACGCGCGGTCAAGCGATGCGATGACGCCGCGCGGGCGCGACGTCCGCCTTCAGCATGCGGGCGAGGTAGGCGAGCGCCGCGCCGCGATAAGCATCGCGCTCGGAGGCGACGCAATCGCCAGGAATGCGCAACGCGTACTTGCGCAAGTACGCGTCGTGCGCGGTGAACATGATGCACGAGTCGGCCGCGAGACCGGTCAGCACCAGCCGGTCGACGCCAAGCTCGTCGAGCATGAATTCGAGCGGCGTGCCGAAGAACGCCGAATGCCGCGGCTTGAGGATCGAGCGGTCGCCCGACGCAGGCGCGAGCATGTGGGCGATCTGCGCCGATGCGCCGCCGCGACTCGCGCAGTGCGCGACGACGGCTTCGAAATCGGATTCCCAGCGGCCGAAGTTGTCGTTCGCGTAGATGACCGGAACGTGGCGCGCGCGCATTCTCGCTTTCAGCGCCGCGGTGCGGCGCGCGGCGCCGACGGCGTGGCGCGCGAGCGCTGTGCCACCCGGAAAGTCGAACGGGTTCATGAAATCGATCAGCAACAACGCGACGCCAGCCTGCCGACTGGCTGCTTTGTCTGCTCGTGCCATTCCGCAATCGGCAGCAAGCGCCATGCCGCGTGCAGCCGAGCGGCGTGGCATGCGGGTTGCATGACTGGCGTATGATCCGCTTCGCGGAGCCGGTCGCTCCGCGATTTCTTCGCCGCGTCACGCACAACCGGAATCGAACAATGGATATGCACGCGTCATCCGCACGCCATTCGTCCGCGTCGAAGGTCGCGCTCGCGTGGTCGAGCATGAAGGGACTCGTGCAGGATCACGCGCTGCTCGCGGTGCTCGAGCTGCAGCGCGCGGGCATTTCGCTCGTCAAGATGCTCGCGGCGGGAATCATCATCACGATTCTCGTCGTGTCCGCATGGATGGGTTTCGTCGCCGCGGCCGTCGTCTGGGCCGTCGGGGCCGGTGCGAGCTGGGGTGTCGCGCTGCTCGTCGCCGCGATCGTCAACATCGCGATCGCCGCAGGGCTCGCATTCTGGGCGAAATCGCAGGTGCCGGATCTGCTGTTCGCGGCCACCCTGCGCCAGCTTCGCCGCGACGTCCCGCATTCGGAGAACGAACATGCCCCCAACCGAACAGTCGCTTGACGACGAGATCGCCGAGGTCGAGGGTCGCCTCGCGCATCACCGGATGCAGCTTCGCGCGCTTTCCGAGGAAGCGCGGAGCCGGGTGAGCCTGCGCAGCGCGGTACCGGTGGCACTCGCTGCCGCGCTGGCTATTGGCTTCGCCGCTTCGCGGTTCACGCGCAAGCCTGCGCCGGCGCCCGCATATGCGGCACGCAGGCCGTCGCACACCACGCGCCTCGTCGGCGCGTTGGCGTCGGTGCTGTTGCCGACGCTCGTGCGTCCGCTGCAGAGCGCCGCGACCGAATGGGTGCATGAGCGGATGCGCCGTCCACGCCACCGCGATTCGCGTTAAGGCGGATCCGAACCGGGCTCGAGACCGAGCCGAAGCTTCGGTGAACCGCGTGACGTGTCGCGCAGCGTTGCCTCGAAGATTTCCGCTCCGTGCCGAATCCGCGTCGAGATCGAGCCGAGATGGCGCACGCGGCGGGCGCCTCCCCGTCGACGACATAAGACCCGCGCCGCGGATCGTACAGGCGGGCTCGCACGCGCCCCGGACTGGGCATCGACCAGGCGGCGGCGTACACGAGGAAAATTCAACGCCGTGATTTGGCGTCGCCTTGGGTGCCTGGTCGGTGCCATTCATCTGCACCGTGTCGGTCGCCGGCGCCGCGAGCCATGACACGAGCAGCTCGATCGACTGCGATGCGACGAGAAGTGTCAGCATCGAGGCATCGAGTCGGCTCGTGCGCCGCACGAGGCTCAATGGAAATGACAGCGCCGGTGCGCACAGATGCACAGGTGTCGCCAGACGGCTACGCTCATCGTGCGTCTGGCCGCGCGTAACATTGCGGACGCCGAGATTGCGTAAATGTTACCGGCCCGCGATCGTAACTGTTGCCTGATCGTCGACGACACGGCATTAGAGTCGATCCGGCGCGCACGCCGCAAACTCAAGTGTTCGCGACGGAAAATGAAAGGACGTGCTGCCGCGGCTGCATGCATCGCGCAGGGCATAGGCCTTGCTAAATATGGGACCGTGGAATCCGCTCGCACCCACCGCTTCGCATGTGTCGGCGCCAAGGCCGGCGCAGCGCTCGCCCTTCTCTTCACGCTGCTGCTTGCTGCGGGATGCGAGCGCGGCGAATACCGCCCGATTCCCGGGGATTCGATTCGCTCGGGCTGGGCTTCTGGCGAGCGGCCGTCGGCGCTATCAGCCGCGCCGGATCAGAAGGCGTTTCTTCGCACGGCGGCCGAAGGCAGCCTGTTCGAAATCGAGGCAAGCCGCATCGCCGTCGCACGTGGCAGCACCCCTTCGGTGCGCCGGTTCGCCGAAGCGACGCTGCGCGACCGGGTCGCGGCCGAAACCGACCTCCGGCAACTCGCTGACAGCGTTGGCGTTGCACTGCCGTCGCAGTTGAGCGACACGCTGCAGGCAAGGCTCGCCGTCCTCGCGCAACTCGGCGGCCGCGACTTCGACCGCGCGTATGCGCGCAACGTGGGGATCATGGCCCAGGAAGAAGCGCTTACCGCTTTCGAGCGCGCCGCCGACCAGGATGGCGCACGCGTGCAACGCTTCGCCGCCAGCCAGCTCCCTTCGCTGCGCAAACACCTCGAATGGGCGCGCGAACTCGCCGCCGAGCTGGACAGAACGTCGATGGCGTAGCGCGGGACCGTCGCCTGGTCCGCCGTGTGTCGCCGCTGACGTACCCTTGCGCGGTGCGCCGAGTTCAATGAAACACGATCGAGCCTTCGTGCTTAGCGCGGTCGAATCGAGCCTCGATGCGCTCGCGCCGACGGTGGCCCGCCTGACGGCCGACCCGGCGATCAGCGCAGAGCATGCGCTGCACGTCGTCGTGATGGACCCTGCCCGCGATGCGCGCACGCCGTTCGAGGATGCAATCCTCGCCGAGCGAAGCTTCGGCGCTCCCGAGCAGTGGGACGCCGATTATCGCGGCTACGCGCGCGCCAAGACCCGCGTGACCTGGCGCGAGCGCCGCACGCTTCGCACGCTGCTCGTGAAGTGCCCGGAGCGCTTGCGCAAAGACGACATCCGCGTCGAAGGCGCGGTGCAAAGCGGCGGCTGGATCGTCGGAGCGAGTGGCGCGCAACCGTGGTACGACCATGCGATCGCGACGATGGCGGTCGGACTGTTCGAAGCGGCGCTCGCGCAGGCACGCAACGGCGAGGAAGCTTCCGCATGAAGCGGCGGCGGAGGCTGCCGCCTCCAAAGGGACCGGAGCTTCGTGTCGAAGCCGACGACTCGACCGGCGTTCTCGGCAACGCGTTGCAGCCGGCGAGAAAACGCTACACGCGCATGCGGCTGCCGCACGAGCGCGACGAGAGCACACATCGGCCGGGCGCACCCAACAAGGTCACGAAGCGCGCGGCGAAAGATCTTGAAGACGGGCAGCAGGACACCGACTGCTACGGCGCCGTCGGCGAGCGATTCGACCGCAATGCGGAGGAACGCTGAAGCTGCAAATGCGCGCCGCAAATCGTCCGGGGCGTCGCCTTGGAATTTTCGCCGATCCACGCCCGATTCGAGCGTGCCCGCGGAGGCATCGCGCAAACGACATCGTGAAAAGTGGCGGAGAGAGAGGGATTCGA
>DATEIQ010000031.1:0-7161 GCA_035278845.1 Casimicrobiaceae bacterium
GGTGTGGGCAATCGGCACGGGGCGCACGGCGTCGCCGGAGCAGGCGCAGGCGGTGCACGCGGCGCTGCGCGCGCAGCTTGCATCAGCGGGTGGTGCGGATGTCGCGGTGTTGTACGGCGGAAGTGTGAAAGCGGCCAATGCCGCGGCGCTGTTCGCGATGCCGGATATCGATGGCGGACTGGTCGGGGGCGCATCCCTCGACGCGGATGAATTTTTGACAATCGCGCGTGCCTAAACGGTTGCGCGCGAACGGGGAAGAGCAATGAACGTCGTGGAATCGGCCGTATTGGTGCTGCACGTGCTCGCGGCACTCGCCGTGTGCGGGTTCGTGCTGCTCCAGCACGGCAAGGGCGCGGACATGGGTGCCGCGTTCGGCAGCGGGTCGTCCGGAAGCCTGTTCGGCGCCGCCGGCTCGGCCAATTTCCTGTCACGCACGACGGCCATCCTGGCGACGGTGTTCTTCGTCACCAGCGTCGCACTCACGTATTTCGGATCGCAGCATTCCGGTGGGGGGCCGCAAGGCGTGATGGAAAAGGGCGTGATGGAAAGGGGCGTCATGGACAAGGGCAGCGCGGTGCCCGCGAAGCCGAGCGACGTGCCGCAACCCGCGCCCGGGCCGGCGGGCACGCCCGCCCCGGCCGGTGCCGCGAGTCCGGCGGAAGTTCCGAAGTAGGCGAGAGACAACAAAGCCGACGTGGTGAAATTGGTAGACACGCTGTCTTGAGGGGGCAGTGGCGCAAGCCGTGGGAGTTCGAGTCTCCCCGTCGGCACCATCTTCGGGTATCGGGCATCGGGTATCAGCATCAGTACAAAATGAAGAATCGTAAGCCGTCACAGATCCCCGGGCCTGACAAGTGAGCATGTTGGAACAATATTTTCCGATCCTGCTGTTCATCCTGTTTGGGCTGGGACTCGGCGCGCTGCTGCTTGGCGTCGGCCGGTTCGTGTCGCCCAACCGGCCGGATCCGGAAAAACTGTCGCCGTACGAGTGCGGCTTCGAGGCCTTCGAAGACGCGCGGATGAAGTTCGACGTGCGCTACTACCTCGTGGCGATCCTGTTCATCCTGTTCGACCTCGAGATCGCATTCCTTTTCCCGTGGGCGGTGGTCCTGAACGACATCGGCTTCTTCGGATTCGCGGCGATGATGCTGTTCTTGCTGATTCTCGTGGTCGGCTTCATATACGAATGGAAGCGCGGCGCGCTGGAGTGGGAATGAGCCCGGCGGGCGAGCGCAGCAAGCCAAGGCCCTATTGAAATGGCAATCGAAGGCGTTCTCGAAAAAGGTTTCGTCACCACGTCGCTCGACAGCGTCATCAACTGGGCGCGCAACGGCTCGATGTGGCCGGTCACGTTCGGCCTCGCGTGCTGCGCCGTCGAGATGATGCACGCGGGCGCGGCCCGCTACGACCTCGACCGGTTCGGCGTCATCTTCCGGCCGAGCCCGCGCCAGTCCGACGTGATGATCGTCGCCGGCACGCTTTGCAACAAGATGGCGCCCGCGCTGCGCAAGGTCTACGACCAGATGGCCGAGCCGCGGTGGGTGATCTCGATGGGCTCGTGCGCCAACGGCGGCGGCTACTACCACTACTCGTACTCGGTCGTCCGCGGCTGCGACCGCATCGTGCCGGTCGACATCTACGTCCCGGGTTGTCCGCCGACCGCCGAGGCGCTGCTGTACGGAATTCTCCAGCTGCAGAACAAGATCTGGCGTACGAACACGATCGCCCGCTGATGGCCGCTGACACCGGACAACTGGTCGCGGCGCTCGGCGCGGCGTTCCCCGAAGGCACGTTGAAGAACGTCACGGAGGCGCTCGGCGAGGTCACCGTTGTCGTCGCCGCCGACCGCTACGTCGACGTGATGCGGTCGCTGCGCGACCGCCCCGACCTGCGCTTCGAGATGCTGATCGACCTTTGCGGCGTCGATTACTCGAGCTTCGGCGGCAGCGCGTGGGAAGGCGCGCGCTACGGCGTCGTGTCGCATCTGCTGTCGCTGGCGCACAACCGTCGGCTGCGCGTGCGGACGTTCGCGCCGGACGACGATTTCCCGGTCGTGCCGAGCGTCATCGACATCTGGCCGTCGGTGAACTGGTTCGAGCGCGAGGCGTTCGACCTCTACGGAATCATGTTCCCGGGGCATCCCGACCTCCGCCGGCTGCTGACCGACTACGGATTCGTCGGCCATCCGTTCCGCAAGGATTTCCCGCTGTCGGGCTACGTCGAGATGCGCTACGACCCCGAGCAGGCGCGCGTGATCTATCAGCCGGTGACGATCGAGCCGCGCGAGGTCACGCCGCGCGTCGTCCGCGAAGAGAACTACGCGGAAAACGAATAGTGGCTGAAATCCGCAACTACACGATGAAGTTGAGCGACTGCCCCTGCGCAGCTCGCGCTGCTCCGCTTGACCTGCTTCGCAGGTTAGCAGTCGCCGAAGTTCATCGTGTAACGCTTCGTGGCTCGTGCAGCGGGGCATCCACGGTGGTGTTTCGTGGCTGAGATCCGCAATTACACGATGAACTTTGGGCCGCAGCATCCGGCGGCGCACGGCGTGCTTCGCCTCGTGCTCGAGCTCGACGGCGAGGTGATCGAGCGCGCCGACCCGCACATCGGCCTGCTGCATCGCGCAACCGAGAAGCTCGCCGAGCACAAGACGTGGATCCAGTCGCTGCCGTACATGGACCGGCTCGATTACGTGTCGATGATGTGCAACGAGCACGCGTACTGCCTCGCCATCGAGCGGCTGCTCGGCATCGAAGTCCCGGTGCGCGCGCTGTACATCCGAACGATGTTCGACGAGATCACGCGGATCCTGAACCACCTGATGTGGCTCGGATCGCATTCTCTCGACATCGGCGCAATGACGGTATTCCTGTACGCGTTCCGCGAGCGCGAGGACCTGTTCGACATGTACGAGGCGGTGTCCGGCGCCCGGATGCACGCGGCGTATTACCGGCCCGGCGGCGTGTATCGCGACCTGCCCGACCGGATGCCGCAGTACCAGGCGATGAAGACGCGCAACGCGCGCGAGATGAAGTCGCTGAACGAGAACCGCCAGGGTTCGCTGCTCGATTTCATCGAGGATTTCACGCGCCGGTTTCCCGGCTACGTCGACGACTACGAAACGCTGCTCACCGACAACCGGATCTGGAAGCAGCGCACGGTCGGCATCGGCGTCGTCACGGCCGAGCGGGCGCAGGCGCTGGGGTTCACGGGCGCGATGCTGCGCGGCTCCGGCGTGCCGTGGGATCTGCGGCGCAAGCAGCCGTATGCGGCCTACGACCAGCTCGAGTTCGAAATACCCGTCGGCATCAACGGCGACTGCTACGACCGCTATCTGGTGCGGATCGAGGAGATGCGGCAGTCGAACCGCATCGTCCGCCAGTGCATCGACTGGCTGCGCGCCAATCCGGGCCCGGTGATCGTCGACAACCACAAGGTGGCGCCGCCGTCGCGCGAAGCGATGAAGGAGAACATGGAAGAGCTGATCCACCACTTCAAGCTCTTCACCGAAGGGATGCACGTGCCGGCAGGCGAGGTTTACGCAGCGGTCGAGCACCCGAAGGGCGAGTTCGGCGTGTACGCGATTTCCGACGGCGCGAACAAGCCGTACCGGATCAAGCTGCGGGCGCCCGACTACGTGCACCTGTCCGCGCTCGACGAGATGTCGCGCGGCCACATGATCGCCGACGTCGTCGCGATCATCGGCACGCAGGACATCGTGTTCGGTTCAATCGACCGATGATCGCGCCGGGCAACCGATGAGCACGGCGATGCTTTCCGACGACGCGATCCGCCGCATCGACCGCGAGATCGCCAAGTACCCGTCCGACCAGAAGCGATCGGCGGTGATGGCTGCGCTCGCCATCGCGCAGGACGAGCACGGCTGGCTGCCATCCGAAGTGATGGACGACGTCGCCCGCCATCTCGGCATGCCGACCGTCGCCGTCTACGAGGCCGCGACGTTTTACACGATGTACAACCTGAAGCCGACCGGGCGCTTCAAGCTCACGATCTGCACGAACCTGCCCTGTGCGCTTCAGGGCGCAACGGCTGCCGCGCTGCATCTCAAGAAGCGGCTGCGCATCGACTTCGGCGAAACGACCGGCGACGGCAAGTTCACGCTGAAGGAGGGCGAGTGCATGGGCGCATGCGGCGACGCGCCGGTGGTGCTCGTCAACAACAAGCGGATGGCAAGTTTCATGAATCCGCCAGCACTCGACGCGCTGATCGACGATTTGTCCGCCGCCGCGGATCGCGGTGAAGGCGCGGCCGCCACGGTGTCGGCGGCGACCGGGAACGGTGCGGTTACGCCGGCGGCAGCGAAATGAACGTTGCCACCGAATTTCTCGACTACGGGCCCGATGCGGTTCTGCTCGCCGGGCTCACGGGCCGCAACTGGCGGCTCGAGGATTACGTGAAGCGCGGCGGTTACGAAGCGTTGAAGAAGATCCTCACCGAGAAAATCCCGCCGGAGCAGGTGGTCGCCGAAGTGAAGAAGTCGGCGCTGCGCGGCCGTGGCGGTGCGGGCTTCCCCACGGGCCTCAAGTGGAGCTTCATGCCGAAGCAGTTCCAGGGCGACAAGTATCTCGTCTGCAATTCCGACGAAGGCGAGCCGGGGACGTTCAAGGACCGCGACATCATGCGGTACAACCCGCATTCGCTGTTCGAAGGGATGGCCATCGCCGCCTACGCGATGGGCTGTGCGCGCGGCTACAACTACGTGCACGGCGAAATCTGGGACGTCTACGAGCGCTGCGAGGAGGCGATCGGGGAAGCGTATGCGGCAGGCTTTCTCGGCGACAACATCCTCGGCAGCGACTTCAGCTTCCATCTCTACAACCACCATGGTTACGGCGCGTACATCTGCGGCGAGGAGACGGCGCTGCTCGAATCGCTCGAGGGCAAGAAGGGCATGCCGCGGTTCAAGCCGCCGTTCCCGGCGAGCTTCGGCCTCTACGGCAAACCGACGACGATCAACAACACCGAGACGTTCGCCGCGGTGCCGTGGATCATCCGCAACGGCGGCGAATGGTTCCTGAATCTCGGCCTGCCGAACAACGGCGGCACGAAGATCTTCTCGGTGTCGGGCGACGTCGAGCGCCCCGGCAACTACGAGATCAAGCTCGGCACGCCGTTTCCGGCGCTGCTCGAAATGGCGGGCGGCGTCCGCGGCGGGCGCGCGCTGAAGGCGGTGATTCCGGGCGGCTCGTCGGCGCCGGTCTTGCCCGCCGACGTGATGATGGGTCTGACGATGGATTACGACGCCATCGCCAAGGCCGGATCGATGCTCGGCTCCGGCGCGGTGATCGTGCTCGACGAGTCGCGTTGCATGGTGCGCAGCCTGATGCGGCTGTCGTACTTTTACTACGAGGAATCGTGCGGCCAGTGCACGCCGTGCCGCGAAGGCACCGGATGGCTGTGGCGGATGGTGAATCGCATCGAGCATGGCACCGGGCGGCCCGAGGACCTCGACGTGCTCACGTCCGTCGCCGACAACATCCAGGGACGCACGATTTGCGCGCTCGGCGACGCCGCCGCGCTGCCGGTGAAGAGCTTCATCAAGCATTTCCGCAGCGAGTTCGCGCATCACATCGAGCACAAGCGCTGCCTTGTGCCGGATTACGTCTAGGGCGATGACGGCGCAACTGCTCAACATCGAAGTCGATGGCCGCGCGGTGCAGGTGCCGCACGGCAGCACGGTGATGGATGCCGCGAACAAGCTCGGTATCTACGTCCCGCATTTCTGCTACCACAAGAAGCTGACGATCGCGGCCAACTGCCGCATGTGCCTCGTGCAGGTGGAGAAAGCGCCGAAGCCGCTGCCGGCGTGCGCGACGCCGGTCACCGAGGGGATGAAGGCCTGGACGCACACCGACCAGGCGATCAAGGCGCAGCAGGGCGTCATGGAGTTCCTGCTGATCAACCATCCGCTCGACTGCCCGATCTGCGACCAGGGCGGCGAGTGCCAGCTCCAGGATCTGGCCGTCGGCTACGGCGCGTCGGCGTCGCGGTATCGCGAGAAGAAGCGCGTCGTGTTCCACAAGTACATGGGGCCACTGATCTCGGCCGAGGAGATGACGCGCTGCATCCATTGCACGCGCTGCGTCCGCTTCGGCCAGGAGATCGGCGGCATCATGGAGCTCGGCATGTCGGGCCGCGGCGAGCACGCCGAAATCGAGACGTTCGTCGGCCGCACCGTCGATTCCGAGCTGTCCGGCAACATGATCGATCTCTGCCCAGTCGGCGCACTGACGTCGAAGCCGTTCCGCTTCGCCGCGCGCACGTGGGAGCTCGCGCGGCGCAAGAGCGTGTCGCCGCACGACGGCCTCGGCAGCAACCTGGTCGTGCAGGTCAAGAACGACCGCGTGATGCGCGTGCTTCCGCTCGAGAACGAGGCCGTCAACGAGTGCTGGATCTCGGACAAGGACCGATTTTCGTACGAAGCGCTGAACACGCCGGAACGCCTGACCCAACCGATGCTGAAGCAGGGCGGCGAATGGAAGACGGTCGACTGGCCGACGGCGCTCGAATACGTCGCGAACGGCCTCACCGACGTCGTCCAGCGGCACGGGCCCGCGGCAGTCGGCGCGCTCGTGTCGCCGCATTCCACGCTCGAGGAGATGGCGCTCGCGGCGCGTCTCGTGCGCGGGCTCGGCAGCGACAACGTCGACTTCCGGCTACGCCAGGCCGATTTTCGCGACGACGGGCAGCGTGCGGGCGCACCGTTTCTCGGCATGCCGATCGCGGATCTCGGCCGACTCGATCGCGCGCTCGTCGTCGGCAGCTTCCTGCGCAAGGATCACCCGCTCATCGCGCACCGGCTGCGGCAGGCGGCGAAGAAGGGCGCGCAGATCTCGTCGCTGCATTCGGTCGACGACGATTGGCTGCTGCCGGTCGCGCATCGCGCGATCGTCGTGCCCTCGCTGTTGCCCGCCATGCTCGGTCAGATCGTCGTGGCGGCCGCACAAGGCGCGGGCAAGCCGGCGCCCGCGGCGCTGCACGGCGTCGAGCCCGTCGCGGCCGCGGACGTGATCGCCGCGAGCCTGCTGTCGGGTGAGCGGCGCGCGATCCTGCTCGGCAACTATGCGGTCCAGCATCCGGATGCGTCACAGATTTTCGCGCTCGCGCACGCGCTCTGCGAAATCACCGGCGCCACGCTCG
>DATEIQ010000032.1:0-31926 GCA_035278845.1 Casimicrobiaceae bacterium
TCGCTGGACTACCGTTCGCGCTCACTTGTCGAGGGTCTCGATGACGAGCTGCTGGTTCGTGTAGATGCAGATCTCGCCGGCGATCATCAGCGCCCGCTCGACGATCTCGCGCGCCGCCAGCGCCGTGTTGTCGAGCAGCGCTTTCGCCGCTGCCTGCGCGTACGGCCCGCCCGACCCGATGGCGACGATGCCGTGTTCGGGCTCGAGCACGTCGCCCGTGCCCGTGACGACGAGCGACGTCGACCGGTCGGCGATCACGAGCATCGCCTCCAGCCGGCGCAGGACGCGATCGGCGCGCCAATCCTTCGCGAGCTCGACCGCCGAGCGCGTCAGCTGACCCTGATGCTTCTCGAGCTTCGCTTCGAAGCGCTCGAACAGCGTGAACGCGTCGGCTGTCGCTCCCGCGAATCCCGCCAGCACCTTGTCGTGATAGAGCCGGCGCACCTTGCGCGCGGTGGCCTTGACGACCACCTGACCGAGCGTGACCTGGCCGTCGCCGCCGAGCGCGACCGCGCCGTCGCGGCGCACCGACAGGATCGTCGTGCCGTGAAACGTCTCCATCGCGTGGCGGGTGTTATTCGCCCTTCTTCACGAAGTGGCGCGGCGAGATGCCGATCAACAGCAGGAGTGCGCGCACGATCGGCGATGCGCCCACGATCTGCACGGCCTTGCCCTGACCCTCGACACGGCTGATCGCGTTGAACAGCGCCCCCGCGAAGATGAAATCCGCGCGCTCGACACCGGCCATGTCGACCTGCGTGACGTCATTGCGGCTCGCGACGTCGGCGAGACGCGCAAGCTCAGTTGGTGTCGCTCCGGCGAGCACGCCTTCCAGCACGAACGTGTCACGCTCGGCGCCGCGCGCAGAGGATGCGCCCGCTGCTGCCGCCGGCTCGGCGCCCTTCTCGGTGCCCGATCGGGGCGGAGGCTCCCACGATGGCGGCGACAGCTCGAACGTCACCGCGAACTCGACGGCACGCTCGTCGAACATGGCCTGGTCGCGCTGCCATTGCAGAAGCTCGAGCGACAAAAGCCATGCGCCCTCGCCGCCCGCCTTGCCCTGCGCCACCGCGCTTTCCAATGCAGCGACGAGTTTTTCGGGGCGCTGGATCGCAAGCTCCATCCGCTGGCCGCGCGCGCGTGCGAGATCGTCCGCCAGCAGTCTTGCACCGGCGTCGTCGAACCCCACGACCGACGAAAGGTCGATCCGTGCACGCGGAACGCATTTCTCGAGCGCGCGCTTCAAGCCTTCGAGCTGTCCCGCGCTCGCACCCGAGAGCTTGCCCGTGACGGCGATGTAACCGCCGCCGCCCGCCTTCTCCTCGGTGGTCGGCTTCTGCCGGTCGTCCCAGGATGGCGCGGAGCGCTCGAACTGCAGCACGAACTGCATCGCGAGCTGATCGAACGCGACGCGGTCGTCCGCCCGCTGCATCAGGTCGAACAGCGCGAGCCACGCGAGCGGCGACAGCTTGGTGTCCTGATCGGTCTGCACGCCCTGCTCGAGGAGCTCGCGCGCGGCAACGTCCTGGCCGTTGGCGAACAGCAGCGCGGCGTTTTCGAGTGTCGCGCATAGGCCGGGATTCGCCTGCGCGACCTCGATCGCTTTCGGTGCGGTAGACCAGTCGATGACGCTCGCCCCGCGCTGGCTGGTTTCGCCAAGCGGCTCCATGCCGAGCGGCTTGCCGGCATTGCGGCTGGCCGCTTGCGCCGCGAGCTCGCGCGCCGATACGACGTGTCCCTCGCGCTTCACCGACTTAGGAAGCGGTTTCCTGGCGGGAGGCTTGCCGAAAATCGCCATCGGAGGCGGGCGGTGCCGAAAGCCTGGCGGTCAGGCCCGGCCGAGGTTCTCCGCGGCGAAGTCCCAGTTCAGCAGCTTGTCGATCACGGCGTTCACGTAGTCGGGCCGGCGATTCTGGTAGTCGAGATAGTACGCGTGCTCCCACACGTCGATCGTCAGAAGCGGCGTCGCGCCTTTGACGAACGGCGGCTCGGCATTCGGCGTCTTCATGATCTTCAGTTTGCCGCCTTCGACGGCGACCCAGCCCCAGCCCGAGCCGAACTGCGTCACGCAGGCTTGCGCGAAATCCTTTTTGAAGGTGTCGTAGCCGCCGAGATCCGAATCGATCATCTGCGCGAGCCGGCCGGCCGGCTTGCCGCCGCCGCCGCGCTTCAGGCAGCTCCAGTAGAACGTGTGGTTCCACACCTGCGCCGAATTGTTGAAGAGCCCGACCTTGTCGGCCTTGCCGGCGGTGTCGCGGATCACCTTCTCGAGCGGCGCGGATTCGTACTCGGTGCCTTTCGCGAGATTGTTAAGGTTGTCGACGTAGGCCTTGTGGTGCTTGCCGTAATGGAACGACAGCGTGTTGGCCGAGATCACCGGATCGAGCGCGTTATCGGGATACGGAAGAGGCGGCAGCGTGAACATGGGCGTCGTGCTCCTTCATTCGATCAAGGGGGTGACGGATCGCGGCAGGCATCCGCGATCGGCGGACGCCGCCAGGTCTTTGCGCGAGATTACGCGCGAATCAGTCGCCGTACAGCTTCTGGACGCGCTCGCGGCGCTCCTGCGCCTCGATCGAAAGCGTGGTCATCGGCCGCGCGATGAGGCGCGGCACGCCGATCGGCTCGCCGGTTTCCTCGCAGTAGCCATA
Organism: Casimicrobiaceae bacterium; assembly: GCA_035278845.1. Classification (GTDB taxonomy): domain Bacteria; phylum Pseudomonadota; class Gammaproteobacteria; order Burkholderiales; family Casimicrobiaceae; genus VBCG01. The sequence continues at coordinate 2,652 of DATEIQ010000032.1, forward strand.
GGAGCCGTCCTCGATCATCCGCAGGGATTTTTCGACCTTCTTCAGGAGCTTCCGTTCCCGGTCGCGCGTGCGCAGCTCGAGCGTGTATTCCTCCTCCAGCGTGGCGCGGTCGGACGGGTCGGTCGTGATTTCGTTTTCGCGCAGGTGCTCGCCCGTGTCGTCGGCGTTGCGGAGGATCTGGTCGCGAATGTCCGTGAGGCGCTTGCGGAAGAAAGCGAGTTGCGCCTCGTTCATGTAGTCCTTTTCCGGAGCCTTGAGGATCTCTTCCTCGCTGAGCTCGCGGGGCTGCTTCTTGACGGCAACTGCTGTTTTGGCGGCCATGGCGTTTTCCATCCGTGAACTTCGTACCGACGTGACGTCAGGGCTTGCAAGCCCGGTAATCGCCCCGCCGGCAATAAACTGCGCATTATAGCCCGCGACGCATTTGCGAGCGACCCCGGGAGACCGCCGGAAAGCCTGCGCGGAGGCGCCGGCGGTCGGCCCCTATACTGTGCAAAATCAGGTATTTCCGATGACCCCTCGCACGCTCACACTGACGCGTCCGGACGACTTGCACGTGCATTTCCGGGACGGAGCGACGCTTTCCGCGGTGGCGGGGGCAACGGCCCAGGTCTTCGGCAGAGCAATCGTCATGCCGAACCTTCGGCCGCCAGTTGCGACGACAGCGCAGGCGGAGGCGTACCGGCAGCGCATCCGTGCGGCGTTGCCACCGGATAGCGGTTTCGAGCCGCTGATGACGCTCTACCTCACCGACGCGACAACGGCCGACGAAATCGCGCGCGCGAAGGCGAGCGGCTTCGTGCATGCCGTCAAGTACTACCCGGCCGGCGCGACGACGCATTCCGATGCCGGTGTCACCGGGCTTGCGCGCGTGCATTCGGCGCTTGCGGCGATGGAACGCCACGGCGTCGTGCTCGCGATCCACGGCGAAGTCACCGACGCCGACGTCGATCCGTTCGATCGGGAGCGCATCTTCGTCGAGCGGGAGCTCGCCGCGATCGTGCGCGACTTTCCGGCGCTGCGCATCGTGCTCGAACACGTGACGACGCGCGAAGCGGCGGCGTTCGTCCGCGAGGGGCCGGCGACGATCGCGGCTACGATCACGCCGCAGCATCTGCTGTATTCGCGCAGCGCGCTGTTCGCGGGCGGACTGCGGCCGCATTTGTATTGCTTGCCCGTGCTGAAGCGCGAGACGCACCGCCAGGCACTCGTCGCCGCCGCGACGTCCGGCAATCCGAAGTTCTTCCTCGGCACCGATTCGGCGCCGCACGCGCGTGGTGCGAAGGAAAGCGCGTGCGGCTGCGCGGGCTGCTACTCGGCGCCGGTCGCGCTGCCGCTCTATGCGGAAGCATTCGAGGACGCCGGTGCGCTCGACCGCCTCGAGGCGTTCGCGAGCGTCAACGGCGCGGCGTTCTACGGCCTGCGGCGCAACGCCGATACGGTGACGCTCGTGCGCGAGGCGTGGGACGTGCCCGATGCGCTGCCGCTCGGCGACCAGACGATCGTGCCGCTCCGCGGGGGCGAGAAGGTGCGCTGGCGGGTCGCGGAGAAAATCCCGCCTTTATAATCGCGGCTGCGAAGCCTGCTGGATCGTCGCTGCCTCGAGTTCGACTCGGGGGAGAGGAAAGTCCGGGCTCCACAGAGCGGGATGCCGGGTAACGCCCGGCCGCGGATAAGCACCGGCCTCGCGGCCGGGGCCAAGGCGAGGAACAGGGCCACAGAGACGAGTCGCTTTCGTAACGGGAAGCGGGTGAAACGCGGCAACCTCCATCCGGAGCAACGCCAAATAGGCGGACGACGACGCTGCTCGCCGAGTCCGCGGGTAGGCGGCTCGAGCTCGCCGGCAACGGCGAGCCTAGAGGAATGACGGTCATAGCGCGCGCCCGTCGCGCGCCGTAACAGAACCCGGCTTACAGGCGGGCTTCGCGTTTTCTTTGCAAGCTTCCACGGTGCCGCAGCCGCTTCGCATCGCGGATGATCTCGCGCGCGGCGTTGCGGCCGGGAATGCCGGTCACGCCGCCACCCGGATGGGCGCCGGAACCGCAGAGGTAAAGGCCTTTGATCGGCATCCGGTAATCGGCGTTGCCGAGCACCGGCCGCGCCGAATACAGCTGATCGAGCGCTAGCGCGCCGTGGAAGATGTCGCCGCCGATCAGGCCGAACTCGCGCTCGAGATCGAGCGGCGTCAGCACGCGGCGGCCGAGCACGCTGCGCCGGAAGTTCGGCGCGACGGCGTCCACCGTGTCGATCATCAGGTCGGCCACCTCGTCGCGGTGGTCGTCCCACGTGTGGCCCGGCAGCGCGTCGCCGATGCGCGGGTTCGCGTGCTGGCAGAACAGGCTCGCGACATGCATGCCGCGCGGCGCGAGCGAATCGTCGACGACCGACGGGATCAGCATCTCGACGATCGGCGCGCGCGACCAGCCGTGCTGCCTCGCGTCGAAGTACGCGCGCTCCATGTAGCCGAGCGACGGCGCGACGATGATGCCGCTGCCGTGATGCGGCTGCGCCGAAGTTCCTGGCAGGCACTTGAAGTCGGGCAGCGCCGACAGCGCGACGTTCATCCGGAACGTGCCCGATGCGCATCGGTAACCTTCCATGCGGGCGCGGAAATCGGCGTCGACGTCGGTCGCGTCGAGGAGCCGTCCGAACAGCAGCTTCGGATTGACGTTCGCGACGACGCGGTGCGCAGCGATCGTCTCGCCGCGCTCGAGCTCGACACCGGTCGCGCGTCCGTTGTCGACGATCACCCGCGCAACGGGCGATCGCGTACGGATCGTGACGCCGCGGGCGATGCACTCGCGCGCCATCGCTTGCGTGATCGCGCCCATGCCGCCGATCGCGTGGCCCCACTGCCCGCGCTCGCCGTTCACTTCGCCGAACACGTGATGCAAAAGCACGTACGCCGATCCCGGCGCGTACGGGCTCTGAAAGTTGCCGACGACGGCGTCGAAGCCGAAGGCGGCCTTGATCGGCGCCGATTCGAACCAGCGGTCGAGGAGCTCCCCCGCGCTCTTCGTGAAGAGGTCGAGCACGTCGCGCTGACCCGCCTGGTCGAGCGCGCGAAACGGCTTCGCCGATTTCCATGCGTCGAGCGCAAGACCGACGCGCGCGCCGCGGCGCGCACCGAAGTTGGGTGGCGCCCCGTGCAGGAGCGCGCGCAGCACGTCGGCGACGCGCGACAGCATCGCGTAATACGCGGGTAGTCGCTCCGCGTCGCGGCCGGAGAACTTCGCCACCTCGGCCTGCGTCGCCGCGAGCCCGCCGCCCACTTTCAGATACGCGTTGCCGCGCAGCGGCAGGAAATTGGCGAGCGGGCGCTTGACGATCGTCAGGCCGTGGCGCGCGAGGTCGAGCTCGGCGATCACCTGCGGCGCGAGCAGGCTCACCGTGTAGCTCGCGGTTGAATTGCGAAATCCCGGGTGGAATTCTTCGGTGACAGCCGCACCGCCGACGATGGCGCGCCGCTCGACGACACACACCGACATGCCGGCCGCCGCGAGATAGGCAGCGCACGCGAGACCGTTGTGACCGGCGCCGACGACGACGGCGTCGAACGGCTCCGCGGTCATTTATTCGAGGCCGGCCGCGACGTTCGAGAAGCCGCAGTCGACGTACGTGATCTCGCCGGTGATCGCGCTCGACAGCGACGAGAAGTAGAACGCCGCCACGTTGCCGACCTCGTCGATCGTCACGTTGCGCCGCAGCGGCGCCGCGTGCTCGACGAAGCTCAGGATTTTCGAGAAGCCGCCGATCCCCGCGGCGGCGAGCGTCTTGATCGGCCCGGCCGAAATCGCGTTGACGCGCGTGCCTTCGGGACCGAGTGCCGCGGCAAGGTAGCGCACGTTCGCCTCGAGACTGGCCTTCGCGAGTCCCATCACGTTGTAATTCGTGACTGCACGCAGTGCGCCGAGGTACGTCAGCGTCAACAGCGACGCATTGCGCCCGGCCAGCAGCGGCCGCGCGCCCTTCGCGAGCGCGGCGAAGCTGTAGCTCGACACGTCGTGTGCGGTCGCGAACGCCTCGCGCGTCAACCCGGCGAGGAAATCGCCCGACAGCGCTTCGCGCGGTGCGAACGCGATCGAATGCAGCAGCCCGTCGAGGCCTTGCCATTCCGACCGCAGCCGGTCGAAGAGCGCGGCGATCTGCTCGTCGGACGTTACGTCGCACGGGAGCACCGGGCAAGGCCCGAAGTCCGCAGCAAGCTTCACGACGCGATCCTTCAATTCCTCGCTCGCATACGTGAACGCGAGCGTCGCGCCTTCGCGCTGACACGCACGCGCGACGCCGTACGCGATCGAGCGCGCCGACAACACGCCGGTGATCAGGATTTTGCGATCGGTGAGAAGTGCCATGGCTGTCGCGGGACGCGCATGCGACCGATCAGAAAATGGAGCGCGCCGTTTCAAACACGCCGCAGGCGATCGCGGCGTTCGGCACGTCGGGACGCGGCACCGTCACTACCGGTCCCGCATACAGCATGACACTGCGGCCCGCCACGCCTTCAGGGCCCATCGCGTGCAGTCCGCGGATGCGAGTCTCCGCCTCGACGATCGACTCGGCATTGGCGTACTGCACGGGCAGCACGTCTTCCGCACGCTTGCCGGCCGCGGCTGCGGCCGGTTGCCACGGCGCACCCGCAGAGAATCCGTTCGGCGACGTGCAGTTGCCTCGCTCGTGAAACACGAGCCGGTACGCGCGGGTCGGAATGTTGATCACCGATACGAGCACGCTCGCCCCATCGCCCCGGTCGATCACGCGAACCTTGCCCGAAACCGCCGAGCCCCCGATCGCCCGCAGCACCGCTACCTGGCCCATTTCCTGCGCCTTGGGGGATTTCGGCTCGGGACCCGGCGGCGTCTCGCTGCCGAAGTGAACGTTCGTCGAGCAGCCAACGAGCACGGCGGCGGCCAGCGCGAACGTTACGGTGCGCCGATTCATGACGCCGCGACGATGACTCCGCACGCGATGCGCGCGCCCGAGTTGCCTGCCGGCTGCGACTTGAAATCGTCGGGATCCTTGTGCACGACCACGGCACGGCCGACGATGCCGTTCGCGCCGCTGCCGAGCGAAATCGTGGGAAGCGTCACGTCGAGCGACGCCTTGCCGGACGCGTCGGCAACGAGCATCGGCATGTCGCCCGCGTGGTGTGCGCCGACCGCCGGATTCCCGTGCGGCTGGCTCCCAGGATTGAAATGTCCGCCGGCGCTCGTCGCGTCGGGCGCGCTGCAATCGCCCTTTTCGTGGACGTGAAAGCCATGCGGGCCGCTCGTGAGCCCGCTGACCTCCGCGACGACGCGAACGCGATCGCCGGCGCGCGTGAACGTCACCGTTCCCGTCGCCGAATTGCCAGCGGTGGGCGCGAGCTGCGCGGTCGCGCGCGAACCGGAATTTCCCATCGAAGCGCATCCGGCGACGAGCAAGGCAGCCGCGGCCCATTTAAGCGCGTGTCCAAGCGTCATTGCATTCCTTCGGGAGCGCGGCGAACGCACGCGGTCCGCCATTGTCGCATGCAGGATGCCCGGGCTTCGGAAAGGCGGTGGCGCTGTGGCCGTTCGTCGGCTAATTCAACGCCGCGTCGAAGACCTTTCGAAGATTGGTTAGCATGCGCGACCACCTTTCAACGACGCAACGTCCTTTCACGAAGACAGGAGACCGAAAATGTTGCACAAAGCCGTCAAGCGCGCGATCGCCGCGCTTGCAATCGCGCCATGGCCACTCGCGGCGGTGGCCGCGCCGGGCTGTCCCGAAGTAGAGCAGTTCCTCGCCGGCAAGGCGACGGGTGTCGTCTGCTTTCATAGCGCAGACCTGCGCACGAACAATGCGGAGACGACGCCTCCGAACAACGAAATCAACACGTTTGCCGACGGCACGCCGACACCCGAGCCGACCGGTTTACCGCTCGGAGGCGCGGTCACGCCGATCACCGATCGCGCCGTGATTTCCAACGGTCCTGCGCCATCGTCGGGACCGGTGCCGGGCATACAGGTCGAAGGCTGGTTCGCCGACGATCCGACGCTGCAGGCGCGCTTCGTCCTGCGCTTCCCCGATAGCTGGAACGGCAAGCTGGTCGTCGCCGGTGCGTCGGGCACGCGCAGCGAGTTCAACGGCGACTGGGCGTGGAGCGACTACGTGCTGCCCCAGGGCTATGCGTACGCGTCGCAGAACAAGGGCGTATACAACCTCTACATCGTATCGCTCGCATCGGCGACGCAGCCGGCAACCGACCCGCTCGCGTGCCGTCTCAACGCCGGCGACGGCATCGTGCCGCCGTCCGGTGTCTGGGTGCATTTCTACGACAACGATCCGCAGAAGCCTTTCACGCAGTGGACGCAGTACATGCTCGAGACCGCGAAGCTCGCGCAGCAAGCAGCCAAGGCAAACTACAACCGGTTTCCGAACTATACGTATGCGGTCGGAACGTCGAACGGCGGCTACCAGGTGCGCCGCGCCGTCGAGGAAGCGCCGAATCTCTTCGACGGTGGCGTCGATTGGGAAGGCACGTTCATCGACGCGTCAGGACCGAACATATTGGTCGACCTGCCGCCCGCCATCCGCAACTTCCCGGCCTATGTCGCATCGGGCTACGACGCTTCGAGCGCGGCAGCGCAGAACATCGTCGCCGCAGGTTATCCGCCCGATATCGTCGTGCGCGACGCCGCCGGCGTGGTGACCGATTCGATGTGGAAGCGCTATTCGAATTCCTACTGGGAGGTCACGGCCTGCCAGTGGCAGGAGCGCTTCGACCCGACCTATCCGACGTACACGGCAGGCCTCGGCAACTACGACTATCTGGCGCGCATCGGCAGCGTCCCCGGCGTGTTCGACGCGGTCGCCGCGACGGCCACCACCGGAAAAATCAAGAAGCCGCTGATCACGGTGGCCGGAACGATGGACGCGCTTCTGCCAGCCAAGCGGCAGGCTCGCGCCTACGAGGCAGCCGTCGAAGCGTCGCGCAAGGGCAACAACGACAAGCGCAATGCGCAGTATCGTCTCTACGAGGTGCAGAACGGCAATCACATCGAGTCGTACATCGCATTCTTCCCGCAGCTGCGACTCATCCAGCCGCACGCGCAGAAGGCGTTCGACCTGCTCGTTGCCCACGTCGAGAACAAGCAACCGCTGCCGCCAAGCCAATGCATTCCGAAGGACGGCGCGATCGCGGCGGATCCGGCGCAGCCGGGGCACTGCGCGAACCTGCTCGAGCCATGACGGTTGCCGGGGCACGCGCTTGACGGCGCGGCGCCCGCGGTAGAATCAGACGGCCGCTCCGGCGTGGGCGGCCGTTGCTTTTTGCAGGTACCGAAGATGCCGTTGCCGATGATGCCCGAGGAAATCGTCTCCGAGCTCGACAAGCACATCGTCGGGCAGGATGCCGCGAAGCGCGCGGTCGCGATCGCGCTGCGCAACCGCTGGCGCCGCCAGCAGGTGCCCGAGCCGCTGCGGCAGGAGATCACGCCGAAGAACATTCTGCTGATCGGGCCGACCGGTGTCGGCAAGACGGAAATCGCACGCCGGCTCGCACGCCTCGCCGATGCGCCGTTCGTGAAGGTCGAGGCGACCAAGTTCACCGAGGTCGGTTACGTCGGCCGCGACGTCGACACGATCGTCCGCGATCTGGTCGAAGTTGCCGTGAAGCAGACGCGAGAGGGCGAGACCCGACGCGTGCGCGACCGCGCGGCCGATGCCGCGGAGGAGCGCGTGCTCGACGTGCTGCTGCCGCCGGCGCGCGAAGTCAATTTCAGCGACATGAAACCGACGGATTCGGCGACGCGGCAGAAATTCCGCAAGATGCTGCGCGAGGGCAGCCTCGACGACAAGGACATCGAGGTGGAGGTTGCCGTGTCGTCGCCGCAGATGGAGATCATGGCGCCGCCGGGGATGGAAGATCTGACGTCGCAGATCCAGGGCATGTTCCAGCAGATTGGCGGCGGCCGGCACAAGGTCAAGCGGATGAAGGTGCCCGAGGCGCTGCGCCAGCTCACCGACGAGGAAGCGGCGAAGCTCATCAACGACGACGACATCAAGGCGCGCGCGCTCGCGTCTGCCGAGCAGAACGGCATCGTGTTCATCGACGAGATCGACAAGATCGCCGCGCGCACCGACACGCACGGCGCCGACGTCTCGCGCCAGGGCGTGCAGCGCGACCTGCTGCCGCTCGTCGAAGGGACGACGGTGACGACGAAGTACGGAATGATCAAGACCGATCACGTTCTGTTCATCGCGTCGGGCGCGTTCCATCTGTCGAAGCCTTCGGATCTGATTCCCGAGCTGCAGGGGCGCCTGCCGATCCGCGTCGAGCTGTCGTCGCTGTCGGTCGAGGACTTCGAGCGTATCCTGACCGCCACCGACGCGTGTCTCACGCGCCAGTACGAGGCGCTGCTCGGCACCGAGCAGGTTCATCTCGAATTCGCGCCGGACGGCATCCGCCGCATCGCCGAAATCGCGCACGCGGTCAACGAGCGGCAGGAGAACATCGGCGCACGGCGGCTGTATACGGTGATGGAGCGGCTGCTCGAGGACGTGTCGTTTCACGCCGCGCGCCGTACCGGCGAGACGATCGCGATCGACGCCGCGTTCGTCGACCACCGGCTCGCCGGCATCGCGGGCGACGACAACCTCGCCCAGTACATTCTTTAACAGGCGGGCCAAAGTTTCGCTCGCTGCGTTCGCACGATACTTTGACCCGGAGAGTCTTCCGGGCAAACCTCGGGGCGGCCCTTCGCTTTGCCGGCGGCAACGGCTGGTAGAGCCGCTGCGATGCTAGAACGGCTCGCCGGCATCATCCTGCCGGTCTTCTCGATCATCGCCCTCGGCTGGCTCTATGCCTGGCGCGCGAAGCCGGACATGGCGACCGTCAATCGCATCAGCATGAACGTGCTCGCGCCCGCGCTCGTGTTCTCGGCGCTCGCGAGCAAGGACTTCGACGTCGCGGCGAACCGGATGCTGATCGTCGGCAGCATCGTCGTCGTGCTGGGATCGGGGTTCCTGGCATGGCCGGTCGCGCGGCTGATGCGCGAGCAGGCGCGGACGTTCGTGCCGCCGATGATGTTCAACAACTGCGGCAACATGGGGCTGCCGCTCGCGGTGCTCGCCTACGGCAGCGTTGGCTTTTCGCCGATGGTCGCGCTCTTCACGATCTCGAACCTGCTGCAGTTCACCGTCGGTGTGTGGATCCTCGATCACCACGCGCGCTTCGGCAGCCTGCTACGCAGTCCGATCGTCGTCGCGACCGTGCTCGGCTTCGCGTTCGCGATCGCGCACCCGCCGCTCCCCGAATGGCTGATGGTCGCGATCAGGCTCGTCGGCGACGCGCTGATCCCGATGATGCTGCTGTCGCTCGGCGTGCGCCTCTACGAGACGAGCTTCGGCGAATGGCGCATCGGCGTCGTTGGCGGCATCATCTGTCCGCTGACCGGCCTCGCGATCGCAGTGCCTCTCGCGCCGCTGCTCGCGCTCGATCCGATGCAGCAGGGATTGCTGATCCTGTTCGGCAGCCTGCCGCCCGCGGTGCTGAACTTCATGGTCGCGGAGCAGTTCCGGCAGGAGCCGGGTAAGGTGGCCTCGATCGTCCTGATCGGCAACCTGCTGTCGATCGTATTCGTGCCGCTCGGCCTCGCGATCGCGCTGCCCGCGTGAACCGATGCGCTGACTGAAGCCGAACTCCGGCGTCTACGACGCCGCGATCGCGTCGATCAGCGGCTTGCGCTGCAGCACTTCCGGCAGCAGCAGCGCTTCGCCGTTGCGACGATAGAGCACGTACGCGGGCACGCCGCTGCGCCCGAGCCCGGCTAGCGCCTCGGAGATCGCGGGATCGCGGCGCGTCCAGTCGGCACGCAGCAGCGTCACGCCGCGATTCGCGAACGCGTCGCGCACGCGCGCGTCGGTCAGCACCAGCCGCTTGTTCACCTGGCACGTGATGCACCAGGCGGCCGTGAAGTCGACGAACACCGGCTGTCCCGCCGCTGTCAGCTCGGCGACGCGCGCAGCCGACCACGGTTCCCAGCCTTCGCCGGCAGCGGCGACGTCCGCCGTGCGATCTGCCACCGCTGTAGCCGCCGACGTTTTGTCCGTTACGAGCGGCCATGCGACGATCGCGGCAACGATCGCCCCCGCGCTCGCGGCAATCGCCCACGCCGGGCGGCCGCCGCCGCGCCATGTGCGCCACGCCCAGAGCGCGAATGCGACGACGACGAGCGCCGCGCCGATGCGCATAACCGCGTCGTTGCCGGCCTGCGCGCCCAGCACCCAGACGAGCCACGCGACGGTCGCATAAAGCGGAAACGCCAGCAGCTGACGCAACCGCACCATCCACGGTCCGGGCCGCGGCAACATGCGCCGCCACGCGGGAAACCACGCGAGCGCGCAATAGGGCAGTGCCATTCCGAGCCCAAGCGCGACGAACACGCCGAGCGTCACGTGCGTGCGCTCGCCGAGCGCGTAGCCGAGCGCCGCGCCCATGAACGGCGCAGTGCACGGCGATGCGATCGCGACGGCGAGCAGGCCCGAGGCGAACGCATTCGCGGTGCGGTTCGCGTGCGACCACGTCGCGAGCCGCGACGGCACGAGGAGCCCGAACTCGAACACGCCGGACAGATTGAGCGCGATCACGAAAAACAGCAGCGCGAGCCCGGTGACGACCGCGGGCGACTGCAGCTGGAAGCCCCAGCCGAGCTGCTCGCCCGCCGCACGCAGCGCAGCGACCGCCGCGCCGAGCAACGTGAAGGCAATGATCACGCCGGCGGCGAACGCGACGCCTTCGTGGCGCAGCGTGCGGCGATCGCCCATGTGCGCTGCGAGGCCGAGCGCCTTCAGCGACAACACGGGAAACACGCAGGGCATCAGGTTCAGCAGCAGGCCGCCGGCGAAGGCGAACGCGAGCGCGATCGGCAACGAGAGCGGCGTCGCAGTCGTAGCTGGCGCCTGCGACAAATCGACGGCCGCCACCGTTGGCTTCGGTCCCGCGGACGGCGTTCCCTGGAGCGCCACGTCGAGCACGATCGCGCGCACGGTGCGGCCGTCGACGACAAAGCCGCGCTCGGCCGTCAGCACGCCGCGCAAATCGGTGAATCCCGCGGCGAGATCGTGTGCAACGGGAAGCACGAGCTCGACGCGCCCATCACGCCGGGTGGCCGTCTGCATCGTGGACGGCTCGATGCGGCCCCCCTCATCTGCGAAGAACCACACGCGCCCAGGATCGGCATCACCCGGCGCGAAGCTCAACGTGATCGTCGATCCGCGCGCCGCGGCTTGTGCACTCCAGGATCTTGGCGCCGGCTGCGGCAGCGCGTCGCGTGTCGCGGCGATCGGCGCGTGCCAGCGCGAATCCGGCTGCGACTGCGCGGCGACGGGCAGCGCGAGTGTCAGGTCGGCGCCTTCGGGAATGCACGTTTCCTTGCACACCAGCCAGTCGGCGCGCGCGGCGAGCGTCGCCGTCGACCCCGGTTGCGCATCGCTCGGTACGGTCAGCGGCACGAGGTGCAGCACGTCGCCTTCGTATCCATAGTTGACGAGCGGGCCGGCGGGCAGCGTGCGCGGAGCGGGCCAGACGATGTCGCCGGCGGCGAATCCGGCCGGCAGCTTCCACGCGATCGTCGTCGGCAATCCCGATTCGCCCGGATTGCGCCAGTACGTGTGCCAGCCCGGCGCGATCGCAAAACGCAGCGCGATGGTGGTGGTCGTGCCGGGCACGAGCGCCGTTTGATCGGCCACCAGTTCGGCCGTCACATGTCCGGTTTGCGCGGGCGCCGCGGCGACGGCGTGCGCGAACACCAGCGCGGCTGCGCCGAGCCACGTGGCGCCGCGGGCCATCCGCCATGCGGCGCCGCGGGCCATCCGCCATGTGGCGACGCGGGCCATCCATTTGCTTGCGCGCATATTCACGGTGTCCATTTTGCCACCAATGCCCCGGGCGTCGGGCCAAGCATTGATTCGTCGGCCGGTATAATCAAACACTTACACGCGATATACAGCGCGAGCCGCACACCTATTCCGGATTTCTCCCATGAAGCTGTTCGACCCCGCCGCCATCGAAGCCGCTGCGCAAGCCGCCTGGAAGGCGGGCGACGTCTACCGCGCTGTCGAAAACGACCCGCGCTATCCGAAAGGCAAGTACTACTGCGTGTCGATGCTGCCGTACCCATCGGGCAAGCTGCACATGGGCCACGTGCGCAACTACACGATCAACGACATGATGTACCGCCAGCTTCGGATGCGCGGCTACAACGTGCTGATGCCGATGGGCTGGGACGCGTTCGGACTGCCCGCCGAAAACGCGGCGATGAAGAGCGGCGAGGCGCCTGCGCGCTGGACGTACGACAACATCGCGTACATGAAGCAGCAACTGCAGGCGATGGGCTTCGCGATCGACTGGTCGCGCGAATTCGCGACGTGCGACCCGGCGTACTACCGCTGGAACCAGTGGTTCTTCCTGCGCTTGCTCGAGGCCGGCATCGCGTATCGCAAAAGCGGCACGGTGAACTGGGATCCGGTCGACCAGACGGTGCTCGCCAACGAGCAGGTGATCGACGGCCGCGGCTGGCGCTCGGGCGCGCCGATCGAGAAGCGGGAGATCCCGATGTACTACCTGCGGATCACGCGCTACGCCGACGAATTGCTTGCCGCGCTCGACGACATGCCGGGATGGCCCGAGCGCGTCAAGATCATGCAGGCGAACTGGATCGGCAAGAGCGAGGGCGTGCGCTTCGCGTTCACGCATGCGATCGCGGGCGACGACGGCCGCCCGATCGGCGACGGCCGCCTGTACGTGTTCACGACGCGCGCGGACACGATCATGGGCGTGACGTTCTGCGCGGTCGCGGCCGAGCATCCGCTCGCCACGCAGGCCGCGCGCGACAATCCGAAGCTCGCCGCGTTCGTCGACGAATGCAAGCGCGGTTCGGTGATGGAAGCCGACCTCGCGACGATGGAAAAGCGCGGCATGCCGACGGGCTTTGCGGTCACGCATCCGCTGACCGGCGCGCAGGTCGACGTCTGGGTCGGCAATTACGTGCTGATGAGCTATGGCGACGGTGCGGTGATGGGCGTGCCGGCGCACGACGAGCGCGACATGGAGTTCGCGCACGAGTACGGGTTGCCGATCCGCCAGGTGATCGCGCCCAGGGACCCGGGTGCCGTGCCGCCGTTCGACGCGAGCGCATGGCAGCCTTGGTACGCCGACAAGACGATCGGCGTCTGCGTCAACTCCGGCAAGTACGACGGCCTGGCCTATCAGGCGGCGGTGGACGCGATCGCAGCCGACCTCGTGGGGATGGGCCTCGGCGAAAAGAAGACGACGTACCGTCTTCGCGACTGGGGCATCTCGCGTCAGCGCTATTGGGGCACGCCGATTCCGATCATCCACTGCGACCGTTGCGGCGAAGTGCCGGTGCCGGACAAGGACCTGCCGGTGATCCTGCCCGAGGACTGCATTCCCGACGGCAGCGGCAACCCGCTCGCGAAGCGTGAGGATTTCCTGCGCGCGGACTGCCCGCGCTGCGGCGGGCCGGCACGGCGCGAGACGGACACGATGGACACGTTCGTCGACTCGTCTTGGTACTTCATGCGCTACACGTGTCCCGACGCGCCGACGATGATCGACGCGCGCGACGCGCACTGGATGCCGATGGACCAGTACATCGGCGGCATCAGCCACGCGATCCTGCATCTGCTGTACGCGCGCTTCTGGACGAAGGTGATGCGCGACTTCGGCATGGTGGGCTACGGCGAGCCGTTCACACGGCTTTTGACGCAGGGCATGGTGCTCGCGCACGCGTTCTACGTGCGCAACGACAAGGGCGGCATCGACTACGTGCCACCGCCCGACGTCGAAATCACGCGCAACGAGCAGGGCGCGATCGTCGGCGGCCGCTCGAAGATCGACGGCCTGCCGGTCGAATACGACGGCCTCGGCACGATGTCGAAATCGAAGCTGAACGGCGTCGACCCGCAGGAGATGATCGACCGCTACGGCGCCGACGCGGCGCGGCTGTTCGTCATGTTCGCGAGCCCGCCCGAGCACACGATCGAATGGTCGGACACCGGCGTCGAGGGCGCGCATCGCTTCCTGAAGCGGCTGTGGCATTTCGCGCAAACGCGCGGCGATGCGCTGCGCGCCGCGGACGCCGCGTTCGACTGGCGCGACGCCGCGGACGACGTGCGCGCCGCGCGCCGCGACATTCACCTCGCGCTGCGCCAGGCCGAGTACGACTACGAGCGCGTCCAGTACAACACCGTCGTATCCGCGGGCATGAAGATGCTCAACACGCTCGAGGGGGTGTCTGCCGAAAGTCGCGGCGCGGCCGCGTTCGTGCGCGAAGGCCTGTCGATCCTGCTGCGCGTGCTGTACCCGGTGGTGCCGCACACGGCGTGGGTGCTGTGGAACGATCTCGGTTTCGCGGTCCGCGACGGCGACCTGCTCGATGCCGCGTGGCCTGCCGTCGACGAGACCGCGCTCGTGCGTGACGAAATCGAGCTCGTGCTGCAGGTGAACGGCAAGGTGCGCGGCAAGGTCGTCGTTCCCGCGTCGGCGAGCGAGGACGAGATCAAGACGCGCGCCTCCGCGGCGCCCGAGGTCGCGAAGTACGGCAACGGTGCGCCTGCGCGGTTCATCAAGGTGGTGCCGGGGAGGCTTGTGAATGTGGTCGTTTAGGGCCTTCATCATGGCGGCGGCGCTCGCGTTGGGCGGCTGCGGATTCCATCTGCGCGGCGAAGCGACCTACGCGTTCCAGACGATCTTCGTCAACGGCGCCGGCGCGCCGACGGTCGCCGCGGAATTGCGCCGCGCACTGACGGCCACCGGCAACGCGCGCGTCGTCGACGATCCGAAGGCCGCGCAGGTGATCCTCGACTTCCCGTTCATTGCCGACGACAAGGAAGTGCTGACGATTTCCGGCGGCGGCAGCGTGCGCGAATACCTGCTGATCAAGCGCGTCCAGTTCCGGCTGCACGACGCCGATGGCAACGACTGGCTGCCCGTCGGCGAGATCGCGCTGCGGCGAACGTACTCGTTCAGCGAAAGCGAAGTGCTCGCGCGGAATACGCAGGAGCAGCGGCTGCTCGCCGAAATGCAGACCGACGCCGTGGCGCAGCTCGTGCGAAGGCTGCAGGCGGCGAAGAAGCCCGCCTGATGCAGGTGCACCGCGCATGCAACTAGCGCAGGCACGCCGCGCATGCAACTAGCGCTCGCCGGACTCGACGCGCATCTCGCGCGCAAGCTCGAGCCGCTGTACGTGATCCACGGCGACGAGACGCTGTTCGCGATCGAGGCGGGCGACGCGATCCGCGCGGCCGCGCGCCGCGCCGGATGCGAGCGAGAGATCGCGATCGCCGAGCAACACTTCCGCTGGGACGCTTTCGTCGCCACCAATGCGAACCTCGGGCTCTTCGGCACCCGCAAGCTCGTCGATCTGCGCATCCCGTCCGGCAAGCCGGGCATCGAAGGTGCTGCCGCGCTCGAGCGCTATGCACGAAACCTCGATCGCGACAACGTGACGCTGATCACGCTGCCGCGGATCGACCGCGCGGCGCAGGCGTCCGACTGGTTCACGGCCCTCACCGGCGCGGGCGTGACGATTGCCGTGCCGCCGCTCGAGCGCAACGCGCTGCCCGGATGGATCGCCGAGCGCCTTGCCCGAAACGGCCAGCGCGCAGCACGCGACACGCTCGCGTTTCTCGCCGAGCGCTGCGAAGGCAACCTGCTCGCCGCGCAACAGGAGCTGGCGAAGCTCGCGCTGCTGCTGCCGAAGGGCGAGCTCGCGCACGACGACGTCGAGCGCGCCGTAGCCGACGTCGCGCGCTACGACATGCAGGAGCTGTCGCAGGCCTGGCTTGCGGGCGATGCCGCGCGCACGCTGCGCATCGTCGACGTGCTGCGCGGAGAAGGCGAGGCCGTGAACCTCGCCGTGTGGCAGCTCGGCGAGGACATGCACGCGCTCGGCGCGGTGCACGACGCGATGGCGCACGGCCAGTCGCTCGGGTCGGCCGTGCGCTCGGCGCGCGTGTTCGGCCGGCGGCAGGCGGCGATGGAGCGCGCCGCACGGCGCATCGCGCCGGCAAACGTCGATAAATTCCTGCGCGCGCTCGCCGCGATCGACGCGCAGTCCAAGGGCATCGGCGACGGCGAGCCATGGGACGCGTTCGCGGCGCTTGCGCTCGACGTGGCCGGCACGCCGGCGCCCGGCTACGCGCCGCGGCTCGAGGTCGTCGTGCGCAGCACCGGCGCACAGCGCCGCGCCTGACGCATCGCGCAACCCGCGGGGATCGACACGGTCACCACCACCCGCGCACTCGTCGTCGCGACGATGATGCTCGGCACGGTGTCGACGATCCTCGCCTCGACGATCGTCAACGTCGCGTTCCCCGCGCTGATCGACGAGTTCCACGTCGGCCACGACACGCTGCAATGGATCGCGGCGGGTTTTCTCGCGGCGACGACGGCGACGATGCTCGGTACGGCGTGGCTCGCCGAATCGTTCGGCGAGCGGGCGACGTTCATCGGCACGATGGCGCTGTTCCTGGCGGCATCGCTCGTGGCTGCTTTGAGCTGGAGCCCGGAATCGCTCATCGCTGCGCGCGTCGCCCAGGGCGCGGCGGCCGGGATCCTGCAGCCGCTCGCGATGATCGTGCTGTTCCGCGCGTATCCGGTCGAGGAGCGCGGCCGCGCGATGGCGCTGTACGGGTTCGGCATCGTGCTCGCGCCCGCCGTCGGCCCGGCGATCGGCGGCGCGCTGCTGGAAGCGTTCGGCTGGCGTTCGATGTTCCTGCTGACGGTGCCGTTCTGCGTGGCCGCGCTCGTGCTCGGCGCGCGGACGCTGCCGCGCCGCGCAATACGCGCACCGTTGCCGTTCGATTGGCTCGGGACAGCGATCTTCCTCGCAGCGCTCGCAGCGCTGCTGAACGTGCCTGTGCTCGGCCATCGGCAGGGATTTCTTTCGGCCGCGACCGTCGGCTGCATCGCCGCCGCTGTCGCGCTGGGCGCGGTCTTCGTCGTGTGGGAGCGGCGCGCAGCGGTGCCGTTGCTGCCGATTGGTCTTTTTCGTCATCGGCACTTTGCGAATGCTGCTGTCGTGGCATTCGCGTACGGCGTCGGCCTGTTCGGCTCGACGTACCTCGTGCCGGTATTTGCGCAGGACATTGCGCATTACGGCGCCGCCGAAGCGGGCAACCTTCTGGTGCCGCCCGGAATCGCACTCGCCATCGCCATTGCCATCGGCGGCCGGCTCACCGACCGCCTGCATCCGGCGCCGATCCTCGTTTGGGGACTGGCGCTGTTCGCGTTGTCGAGTCTGCTTCTGGCTTTCGCGGGTGCGGGCACCGGCTTCTGGCTGCTCGCGCTGTGGCTCGTGATCGGTCGCGTCGGCCTTGGCATGCTGATCCCGGCGCTGAACGTGGGGGCCGTGCAGTCGCTCGAGGGCAGCGAGCTCGCCTATGCGTCGTCGGCCGTGAACTTCGTGCGGCAGCTCGGCGGCGCGATCGGCGTCAATCTGCTCGCCGTGATGCTCGAATGGCGCAGCGCCGCAATCGGCGCCACCGACGCCGCGCGGCCCTTCCACGAATGCTTCCTGGTTGTTACCCTCGCGTTTGCGCTTGCGATCGTTCCCGCCTGGGGGATGAAACAACGGGGGAGATAGCCATGTACCGGAGGATCCTCGTAGCGTTCGACGGCTCCAAAGAGAGCCGCGTCGCCGTCGACGAATGCTCGCACCTGATGCAGGTCTCGGGGCGCGAGATTCATCTCGTCTGCGTGCTGCACGACCCATCGCCGTACCTGCTCGCCGGCGAGTTCGTCCCCGAGCCCGCGCTGGCGATCGACCGCTCGCGGATGGAGGCGGACTTGAAGGACGCCGCGGCCAAGCTGTCCGAGCGCGGCTTCTCGGTGACGACGCACCTGCAGGACGGCGAGCCGGTGGACGTCATCTCGCGCCTCGTCGAGACGCTTGGCGTCGACCTCGTGATCGTCGGTCACCGGCGCAGCAAGAAGTTCGCGCTGCGCTGGTGGCGCGGCTCGGTCGACTCGATGCTGATCGACCGCGTGCGCTGCGCGATCCTCATCGCCGGCGACAACCCGCACTGAATCGGGGTCGCCGAACTCGCTGAGCACAATTTCAAGCCGCGTCGCCGGCGGCGCCTGCGTCATGCGGACCGACGTGCGGGCGGCCACGAGATCGGCCACGTCCGCTCCCTCTTGGATGGCGGCATCCGTTTTTGGGGTGGTTCGCAAAAATGCGAACCGCCACCCGAAACGCATTGCCATCCGGCGTTGAGACGAGCCAAGGGCCGAATAAGGCCTCTTGTGGGCTTTTCCGAGTCGATCGAGGTTCGCAAATTTGCTAACCACGCCGTTTCGAGTGTCCCACCGCTGCCGGAGTCGACGTCGAAAAACTGGACAGGGGAAAAAGCGATCTGCTTCGGCGTGAAGTTGAAGCGACCCCGAAGGTGCTTTAGCGATGCGTGAGCAACGCTGGCGGACTTCGACAAAGCCCAACGCGTGAGGATGGCGATGACTTCGCGCGGCTTGAGGACCGGAATACCGGGCATCTACTCGACAACGACCGTTTGCGTGCCCACGAACTCCGTCTCCAACTTCGGCTCGCCGTCATCGAGCAGCATTCCGATCACTTCCTGAAGATTGGCGTGCAGTTCGTCGAGCGTGGCACCTTGGCTGTGGGCGCCGGGAAAGCCCGGCACATACCCCACGTACAGGTTCGTGTCGGGGCAGCGTTCAACGACAGCGGTATAGGTCCGCATCCGGCGACGTTCAGGAATGATTCGTGCCCATTTTAGCAGCCACGGGAGGCCTTGCAGAGCTGCGCAGGGCGACCTCACGCCGCGTCGCCCGCGATCGCGTTGACCGTCGCAAGGGCCGCGATGGCCGCCGTCTCTGCGCGCAGCACGCGCGCGCCGAGGTGCGCCAGCGCCAGTCCGTGCTCGGCCGCCGCCGCGCACTCCTCCGGCGTGAATCCGCCCTCGGGGCCGACCGTGATTGCGTGCGGAGGCGCGCTACGCGCAACGTGCGCGAGCGACTGCTCGGCGCCGGCCTGCAGCATCACGATGCGGTGCGAGTCGGCACCGATGCCGGCAAGCCACTGCGCAAACGGCACGACGTCCGCCACGTCCGGCACGCGGTTGCGTCCACATTGCTCGCACGCGGCGACGGCGATCTGGCGCCAATGCAGCACGCGCCGCTCGGCACGCTGCGGTGGCAAGCCTTGGCTGCGCGCACATTGAATCGGCACGATGGCCGCGGCGCCGAGCTCCACCGTCTTGCGCACGACCAGATCCATCATGTCGGAGGCGATAACCGCCTGCACGAGTACCACAGGACACAGTGCCTCACGCTCGACCGGATCGTGCCGCTCGACGCGCACGACGACGCCGGCGCGGTCGATACGCGTAATCACCGCCGTGAACTCGCCGCCTTCCCCCGTGAAGAGCGCCAGCCGATCGCCGACGCGCATGCGCAGCGCCTGCGCGACATGGCGCGCGGCCGCGTCGCCGAGTGCATAGTCGGCGCCCGGCGCAGGCGGCGCCCGCATACCGACGAAAATGCGCGGCGTCAGCATCGTCCCGGCCCGAACAGGCTGCTACGATGACCGCACGACACGCCTGATTCAGCGAAAGGACATCGCCATGGCCGCCACCTCATCGCCCGTTGCGCTCGGCTGGCCCGCCGCAGCGTTCGACCTCCCCGGCATCGACGGCAAGCGGCACACGCTCGCGAGCGCGCGCGGCCGCAACGGCCTGCTCGTCATGTTCATCTGCAATCATTGCCCGTACGTGCGCGCGGTGGCGGCGAAGATCGCGCGCGACGCCGACGCGCTCGCGCCGCTCGGCATCGGCAGCATCGCGATCATGAGCAACGACGCCGCGGCCTATCCGGCGGACTCGTTCGACAACATGAAGACGTTCGCCGCGGACCACGGCTTCCGGTTTCCGTACGTGATCGACGAATCGCAGGACGTCGCACGCGCTTACGACGCGGTTTGCACGCCCGAGTTTTTCGGCTTCGACCGCGACCTCGCCCTCGTCTATCACGGCCGGCTCGATGCGTCGGGCCGCAACAGCGATCCGAATGCGGAACGCGAGCTGTTCGACGCGATGTCCGCCGTCGCGCGCGGCGGCCGCGCGCCGCTTACGCAGGCGCCTTCGATCGGCTGCTCGATCAAGTGGCGCACGTCGTCATAGAAAGCGGCGCAGCGCGTCCAGCACGTCGCCCGGGCGCTCGGCCATCAGCGCGTGGCCGGTCTCGGGAAAGGTGACGACGTCGACGTCCGGCAGTGCGGCGCACAGCGCCTGCGCGTTGCGCGGCGGCGCCATGATGTCGCGCGCGCCGATGACGACGAGCGCCTTGCATCGCACCGCCGCTGCGGCTGCGAGGCCGTTCGCATAACGCTGGCACGCGAGCAGGTCGATCGACAGCACGCCCTCTCGCGTGCGCTCCATCAGCCGCATCGCGTTGCCGGGCATCCACATGCCGGGCACCGGATTGCCGCCGAGGAAGCCGGCGGCGCTGAACGACCAGCCATTGATCAGCTCGTAGGCGACGTGATCGTTGGCCGCGGCGGCCGCGAGGAGATCGTCGCTGACCGCCATCGGCACCGCCGGCCCGAGCAGCGCCAGCCTCTCGACGGCTTCCGGATAGCGTCCCGCGCACTCGAGCGCCGCGAGCGAGCCGAGCGAGTGTCCGACGAGCCGCACGCGAGCGACGCCCGCGGCCTTGATGACGGCGGCGAGCCAGTCGGCGATCGCCTCCACGCTCGGCAGCGCGTCGCCTTCCGAGCGCCCGTGTCCCGGCGTGTCGACGGCGAGCACGTTCATCCCATGCCAGGCGAAGTAACGCGATTGCAGCGCGAACACGCTGTGGTCGTTCGCCGCGCCGTGGACGAACATCACCGTCGGCTGCGCGACGTCGAACGGGCGCGAGCCGGTGTACGCATAGACGGCGCGGCCCGCGACGTCGAGCTGCATCAGCGTCTGCCTGCAACGTCGAGCCGCATCAGCCCTTGCCCGCCGCGTACAGCGCGCGGCCCAGGTCCTCGATCAGGTCCGACGGATCTTCGAGGCCGATCGACAGCCGGATCGTGCCCTCGGTGACACCGGCCTTCAGCAGATCCTCCGCCGACATGCGGAAGTGCGTCGTCGACGCCGGATGGATGACGAGCGATTTCGCGTCGCCGACGTTCGCGAGGTGCGAGAACACGCGCAGCGCCTCGATGAACTTGCGGCCCTGCTCGCGCGTCGCGCGCAGGTTGAAGCTGAACACCGATCCACAGCCGCGCGGCAGCAGGCGCTGCGCGAGCGCGTGATCCGGATGCTCGGGCAGCTCCGGATAACCGATCGCTGCGACGAGCGGCTGCTCGCGCAGGTAAGCGACGATCGCGCGCGTATTCTCGATGTGGCGCGCCATGCGCACCGGCAGCGTCTCGATCCCCTGCAGGATCTGGAATGCCGTCATCGGCGCCATGCATGCGCCGAAATCGCGGACGCCTTCCCTTCGCGCGCGCAACAGGAACGATGCGGTCGACGACTCCTCCGCAAACACCATGTCGTGGAACCCTGTGTACGGCGCGCCGAGCGTCGGAAACAGCGTGCGCGCGCGCTCGCTGCCGAAGTCGAACTTGCCCGAGTCGACGAGCACCCCGCCGATGACGATACCGTGCCCCGACAGGAACTTGGTCGCGGAATGGAAAACGATGTCGGCGCCGTGATCGAACGGCCGCATCAGCCACGGCGTGGTGAACGTCGAGTCGATTACCAGCGGCAACCCGCGCTCGTGGGCCAGCTCGGAAACGCGCGGGATGTCGAGTACCTCGAGCGCGGGATTGCCGAGCGTCTCGCCGAACAGCATCCGCGTTTCCGGACGGATCGCGCTCCGCCACGCATCGAGATCGCGCGGATCGACGAACGTCGTCCGGATGCCGAAGCGCGGCAGCGTGTAATCGAGCAGGTTGTGCGAGCCGCCGTAGAGCGAGCGCGACGCGACGATGTGCGCGCCCGCCGACAGCAGCGTGACGATCGCGAGGTGCAGCGCGGCCTGTCCGCTCGCCGTCGCGATCGCGCCGACGCCGCCTTCGAGCGCGGCGACGCGCTCCTCCAGCACGGCGCACGTCGGATTCGACAGTCGCGAATAGACGTGGCCCGCGCGCTCCATGTTGAACAGCGCGGCCGCGTAGTCGGCGTCCGGAAACACGAACGACGACGTCTGGTAGATCGGCGTCGCGCGCGCGCCTGTCGTGGGATCGGGCCGAGCCCCGGCATGCAGCGCGAGGGTGTCGAACCGGTGGGTCTTCGGTTTGGCAGCCACGGTGTCGGAGCATGCGCCGCTACGTGGCGGCGCTGCGAGTCGCATTGTCTGCCGATCCTCGATGGAGTGGCAAGCCATCGGGGTAAAGCCTCCATCTCCCCCTTATCCGTCACCTACGCCGATGTCGCCATCTCCAAGAGCTTGCGCACGTACGTCTCGTCGTCTTCCTCTTGAAACAGAATGTGCCGTTCTGCCATCTCGTCCCTCGAGGAGCGTCCTGAGGCATTCGAATTTCTGGCTCATGCGGCTTTCTTCCGGTAGAGCTCGAAAGCGTTGCTGTCGCGGGTGAGTAGCGTCATCAGCTTTGGGTGCAGAAAGAGTTTTTCCTTGCCGAAGGCTTGCTCGCGGAGCACGCCGGCCGCGGCGAGGGCCTTGAGGTATCGCGAGGCCGCCTGGCGGCCGGCGATGTCCGCCTCGACGAGGTTGGCGATGCGGCAATAGGGCTGCTCGAAGATCACGTCGACCAGCTCGCGGCTGTAGATCTTGGGCAGCGCCTGGCGCACGTACTCCGCGGTTTCCGTGGAGAGCTTGCGGATAGCGCCGATCTTGCCAGTCGTCCAGGCGGCGGTTTCTTCTACGCCGCGCAGCATGTAGAGGAGCCACTCTTCCCAGGCGCCATCGCGCGTGACGGCGAGGAGGAGCCGGTAGTAGTCGGCTTTATGGGCGATGATATAGCGGCTGAGATAAAGGATGGGCAGCGGAAGCAGGCCTTCCTCGACGAGGAAAAGGCTGTTCAGGATGCGTCCGGTGCGGCCGTTGCCATCGGCGAAGGGATGGATGGCCTCGAACTGGTAGTGCGCGACCGCCATGCGGATAAGGGGATCGAGGGAAGTCTCTTCGTGGAGGAAGCGCTCCCAGTTGGCGAGCAGCTCGCGAAGGCGTCCCTCGCCTTCGGGCGGTGTATAGACGACATCGCCCGAGCCGCCCTTGGCGAGCGCGGTACCGGGCACTTTGCGTACCGCCATCTCGACGCCCTTGATCTGCGTGCAGATCGTCTCGGCGGTACGGGTGACGAGCGGGCGCTTTTTCAGCGCTTGCACGCCTTGCAGCAGCGCGCTCCGGTAGCGCAGCGCCTCTTTGGTGGCCGGGTCGGCGCTGCCGTCGGCCCGAAGGTGCTGGAAGAGCTTGTCGGCGGTGGTGACGATGTTTTCGATCTCGGAGCTCGCCCGCGCCTCGAGGATCGGCAGCGTATTGATGAGCATCGCGGGGTTGGGGATCAGCTCCGCCGCCTGCTTCAGCTCGGCAAGCGCCGCGCGTGACGTAACGCATCGTTTCAACACGATCTTCGACTCGAGCTCGGCCTTGGGAGGAAGCTTGGGCAGGTCGTTCCAAGGTCGGTCAGGGCGCCAGCGCCTCATGTTCTAAAAACCATGTTCTTGCGACACGTTCCTAGCTTATGTCGCCGGCGGCGACACGTCAAGAAGACGGGTCGCAAGAAACCGGATTTCGCGACACGTCATTCCACGCGCCAGTGGACGGCGAACAGATTCCGACGAAGTCTTTGCGAGAGGCGGCGCTCGAGCGTGTCGATCAGCTTGTCGCGCTTCTCGAGGTAAGCGGGGAAGCGGCGCATCGGGTCGACAATCCGGCTCGGCTGCGGTACAAACGTCGCCGCCCGAGCGTGTCGGCCCCGCGCCGACGCGGCGCGGGCGTCATTGCCCACGACGGAGTTTCGACGATGACATCGCACGTCCCGACGAGCGGCGGCGCGCAGCATTTGCTCGCGATCGTGTGGATCGCGCTGGCGACGCTTGTTGCCGGATGCAATCGCGAAGCCCCGAAACCTCCGGCGCCCGCGACGCCCGAGGTGACGGTGCTGAAGGTGACGCCGCAGGACGTCGCCGTCAGCGCGGTCTACGTTGCCCAGACGCAGAGCTCGCAATCGGTCAACATCCAGGCCCGCGTTTCGGGCTTCCTCGACAAGCGGCTCTACACCGAAGGCGCGGTGGTCAAGGCAGGCGAGGTGCTGTTCCAGATGGATCAGAAACCGTTTGCCGCCCAGGTCGACCAGGCGAAGGCTGCCTTGCAGCGCAACCAGGCGGCCGCCGACGTCGCCAAGTCGAATCTCGCGCGGACCAAGCCGCTCGCCGAGCAGAACGCGCTGTCGCAGAAGGACCTCGACGACGCACAGGGACAGTACGAGCAGGCGGCCGCAGCAGTCGAGCAGTCGAAAGCGCAGCTCACCGAAGCGCAGCTCAATTTGTCGTACACGACGATCCGCTCGCCGGTCGCCGGTGTCGCGAGCTATGCGCAGATTGCCGACGGCACGTACCTGAGCCCCGCGAATTCGCAGCTCACGACGGTATCGGTGCTCTCGCCGATGTGGATCAACTTCAGCATCTCCGAGAACGAGCTCGAGCGCGTGCGCAACGACGTGCGCAACGGACTGCTGCGCATGCCCGAAGGCGGGCGGTTCGTCGTTCAGATCGAGATGGTCGACGGTCAGCTCTTTCCGTACACGGGCCGGATCACGTTCGCCGATCCTTCGTTCAACTCCGCGACGGGAACGTTCCTGCTGCGCGCGACCGTCGACAACCCGGCGGGTCTGCTGCGCCCGAATCAATACGTGCGCGCGCGGCTCGCGGGGGCGGTGCGCCCCGGAGCGATCGTCGTCCCGCAGCGAGCGGTGCAGCAGAGCGCAAAAGGTCATTTCGTCTGGGTGATCGATGCGCAGAACCAGGCCGAGCTGCGTCCCGTCACGGTGGGCGACTGGTACGGCGGCGCCGGCTGGATCGTGACCGAGGGCGTCAAGGCCGGCGACCAGGTCGTCGTCGACGGCGCAACGCGGCTCACGGCCGGCGCGAAGGTCGTGTCGAAGCCTTACGTGGCGCCGGCACCGGCACAGCCGCATCCGCAATCCGCGTCCGCCGCGACACCGGCGGCTGTCGGAGGCGCAGGCAGCGTCGCCGCCGTGCGCTTCGCGACCGGAGCTGCGTCGCTCGACGCCGAGGCCGTGCACACGGTGCGCGAAGCAGCGGCATCCGTGATAAGCATGGGCACGACCATCACGATCACCGGCTACGCCGATGCGAGCGGTGCCCATGCCGCCAACGTCGACCTCGCGAAGCGGCGCGCGACCGCGGTGCGCGACGCGCTGGTCGCCAACGGCGTCGATCCAAGGCGCCTTCGCCTGGCCGCGCCGAAGGAAGTCACCGGCAGCGGCACCGCGGACGAGGCGCGCCGTGTCGACATCAGGCTGGGCGAGTAGCGGCGCGCCATGTTCTCGCGCTTCTTTATCGAGCGGCCGATCTTCGCGGCCGTCGTCGCGATCCTCATAGCACTCGCCGGCGCCGTCGCGATGCTGGTGCTGCCGGTCCAGCAGTACCCCAGCATCACGCCGGTTCAGGTGACAGTGTCCGCGACGTATCCGGGCGCCGACGCGAAGACGCTCGCCGATTCGGTCGCCTCACCGATCGAGCAGCAGGTGAACGGCGTCGACAACATGCTGTACATGGTGTCGTCGAGCTCGTCCACCGGGCAGCTCACGCTGACCGTGTACTTCGCGATCGATGCCGATCCCGACATCGCCCAGGTGCAGGTGCAGAACCGCGTGAATCTCGCGATGCCGCAGCTGCCCTCCGCGGTCGCGCAACAGGGCGTATCGGTGCAGAAGAAGTCGTCGTCGATCATGATGCTGATCGGCGTTTTCGCGAAGGACGGCCGCTACAGCGCCGACTACGTCGCGAACTATTCGAACGTCTACGTGCTCGATGCGCTGAAGCGCGTGCCGGGCGCAGGGCAGGCGTCGGTGCTCGGCGTACCGGACCAGGCGATGCGCATCTGGATGAATCCGGACCGCATGGCCTCGCTCGGGATCACGACCACCGACATCGTCAATTCCGTCAACTCGCAAAACCAGCTTTTCGGCGCGGGTCAGATCGGCCAGCAGCCGAACGCCGCGCCGGTCGAGATGACGTTCCCCGTCGTCACGCAAGGCCAGTACACCGAGCCCGCGCAGTACGAGAACATTATCCTGCGCGCGTCGCAGAACGGGAGCGCGATCGTGCGCCTCGGCGACGTCGCGCGCGCCGAGATCGGGCTCAAGCAGTACATCGTCGACACCCGGCTGAACGGCACGCAGGCGACGCTGATCGCCGTCTACCAGCAGCCTGGCTCGAACGGTCTCGTCGTCTCGAAGGCCGTGCGCGAGACAATGGCAGAACTGAAGGCGAAGTTCCCGGCGGGGATCGACTACGCGATCTCGCTCGACACCAACGACTTCGTCCGCCTGTCGATCAAGGAAGTCGTCAAGACGCTGTTCGAGGCGATCGTGCTCGTCGTCCTCGTCGTCTACCTGTTCCTGCAGAGCCTGCGCACGACGCTGATCTGCGGCGTGGCGATCGTCGTCGCGCTGGTCGCCACGTTCGCGGGGATGCTCGCGCTCGGCTTCTCGATCAATCTGCTGACGCTCTTCGGGCTCGTGCTCGCGATCGGGATGGTCGTCGACGACGCGATCGTCGTCGTCGAGAACGTCGAGCGGAACATGGTGCAGCACCATCTCGAGCCGAAGGCGGCGACGATCCGCTCGATGGACGAAATCGCGAGCTCGCTGGTCGCTGTCGTGCTCGTCATGTCGTCGGTGTTCATCCCCGCCGCGTTTTTGCCCGGCACGACGGGCCAGCTCTACAAGCAGTTCGCGATCACGATCGTCATCTCGGTGTCGGTGTCGGGTTTCGTCGCGCTGACGCTCACGCCCGCGATGTGCGCGGTGCTGCTGCGTCACGACCCGCCGCCGACGCGCGGATTCTTCGCCTGGTTCAACCGCCAGGTCGATCGCGTGACCAACGCGTTCGGCCATGCGGTCACGTGGGTGATCAAGCGCATGATCATCGCGCTCGTGCTGCTCGGCGTGTTCCTGTACGGCATCTGGCATCTGTTCCAGATCCTGCCGACGAGCTTCGTCCCCAACGAGGACCAGGGCTACGCGATGGCCGCGATCGTGATGCCGGAAGCGGCGAGCCTCGATCGTACGCAGGCGATCGCCGAACGCGTCGATGCGATCTTCAAGGACATTCCCGGGATCGCCACGCGGACGATGGTGACCGGCTACAGCCTGATCGACGGCGGCTTCAAGACCAACGCCGGGACGTTCTTCGTCACTTTCACCGACTTCGACGAGCGCTACGCATCGATCGAAAAGGCGAAGACCGAGAACGCGCGCGCGATCCTCGTCGACTTCTTCCGCAAGGCGCAGAAAATCGAGGGCGCGCTGGTGATCCCGATTGCCCCTCCGCCGATTCCGGGCATCAGCACGACGGGGGGCTTCGAGTTCTGGATCCAGGACACCGGGACGGGCGATCCCGCGCAGCTCGACGAGGTCGTGCAGGCGTTCCTCGCGAAGGCGCGCGCGCGTTCCGAGCTGACGGGCCTCGCGACGACGTATCGCGCGAGCTCGCAGCAGCTGCGCGCGGAAGTCGATCGCGAAAAGACGACGCTGCTCGGCATCCCGATCCAGGACGTCTACAGCGCGATCCAGGCGCAGTTCGGCTCGCTCCCGGTCTCGCAGTTCAACCAGTTCAGCCATGTCTGGTGGGTGGTCGTGCAGTCGGATGCCAGATTCCGGCGCAACCCCGAGGACTTGACGCGCCTCTATACGCGCAGCAACCAGAACCAGATGGTGCCGCTTTCCTCGGTCGTCAGGACGAGCTGGACCGCGGGTCCCGACGTGCTGCCGCATTTCAACGGTTTCCCGGCCGCGAAGATCATCGGCAACAACGCGCCGGATAAGAGCTCCGGCGATGCGATACGGGCGATGGAGGACGTCGCGAAGGAAGTGCTGCCGCCGGGCTACACGTTCGCGTGGTCCGGGCTCGCGTTCGAGGAAAAGAAGTCGGGCGGCACGTCGTCGATCGCGTTCGTGTTCGGGCTCGTCATCGTGTTTCTCGTGCTCGCCGCGCAATACGAGTCGTGGACGCTGCCGGGCGCCGTGATGACGGCAGTGCCGTTCGGCATTCTCGGCGCGCTGCTCACCAACTGGGCGCGCGGGCTCACGAACGACGTCTACTTCCAGATCGGCCTGCTGGTGCTGATCGGCCTCGGCGCGAAGAATGCGGTGCTGCGCGTGTCGGCAGCCGTCGAGTTCCGCAAGCAGGGCAAGTCGATCATGGAAGCGACGAAGCTCGCCGGCGAGCAGCGGCTGCGGCCGATCATCATGACGTCGCTCGCGTTCGCGATGGGATGCCTTCCGCTCGCGCTCGCGGTGGGCGCCGGCGCGAACGCACGCCATTCGATCGGCACCGGCATCATCGGCGGGATGATCGGCGAGACGACGCTCGCGATGCTGTACGTGCCGCTGCTCTTCTACCTGTTCGATCGCCTGAAGGAGCGCGGCGAAGCCGAGCGCCCGCCCGCAGGCGCTGCGCCGGTCGATGCCCGGCCCACGGAGGCCAGTGCGCGACCCACGCAGGCCGATGCGCGGCCCTCGGAGGCCGATTGATGCGTGGTCGAACGCTCGCCGCCATCGCCGCGTGCGTGCTGATCGCCGGCTGCATGACGGGACCCGACTACGAGCGGCCGGCGATCGACGCGCCGGCGCAATTCCAGTACGCGACGGCCCCGGCGATCGAAACGGGCGACGCCGCGTGGTGGAAGGCGTTCGGCGATCCGGTGCTCGACGCGCTCGTCGCCGAAGCGCTCGCGCACAACGACAACGTGAAGATCGCCGTCGCCAATCTCGAGCAAGCGGCGGCGATCTTCACGCAATCGCGCTCGCAGCTCTTTCCGCAGATCGGCTACGACGCGAGCGCCGCGCGCTCGCGCTCGCCGCAGCCCTCGTTCCCTGCGGAAATCGCAAACCGGATTCCCAATCCCGACGACGCCTATCGCGCCGGTCTTTCGGCGAGCTGGGAGATCGACTTCTGGGGACGCATCCGCCGGCTCACCGAAGCCGCGCGCGCGCAGGCGCTCGCGAGCGACGAAGCGCGCCGCGGCGTCATCGTCTCGCTGGTCGCGGGGGTGGTGACGAACTACCTG
>DATEIQ010000033.1:0-4523 GCA_035278845.1 Casimicrobiaceae bacterium
ATGGCAACTGGTACGCCACATCGGCCGCGTGGCTGCGCGCGCAGGTGGCCTCCGGCCAGGACGTGTTGCTCGAAATCGACTGGCAGGGCGCCGCGCAGGTGCGCCGCCTGATTCCCGATTCGGTGCACATCTTCATCATGCCGCCGTCGACCGCGGCGCTGCAGGAGCGGCTGACCAAGCGTGCGCTGGATTCGGACGCGGTGATCGCGCAGCGTCTCGATGCTGCGCGCGAAGAGATGCGCCACTGCGGCGAATTCGATTATGTTATTATGAATCAGGACTTTGCACGTGCCGTCGACGACCTGTCCGCCATTGTTCGCGCCGCGCGCCTCACGGCGGCGCGGCAGCAGGTGCGCCACGCGAAGGCACTCGCCGAGCTGCTGAACCCCCATTCGTAGGAAAACGAACATGGCCCGCATCACGATCGACGACGTACTCGCCCGGATTCCCAACCGCTTCGAGCTCACGCTGGCCGCCACCAACCGGGCGCGCCAGATCACGTCGGGCGCATCGCCGCTCGTCGACCCCGACCGCGACAAGCCCACGGTCATCGCGCTGCGCGAAATGGCAGCCGGCAAGGTCGGCATCGAGATGCTGCACAAGATCGCGCCCACCGTGACGTTGTAGAAGGAACGTCGCAGCCGGGCGCGGCATGGCCGAAATAGCCGAATTCACCCGACACCTCGGCCACTACCTGCCGCCGCCCGACGTCGCGCTCGTCGAGCGCGTGTTCGAGTTCTCCGAATCCGCGCATCGCGGCCAGTTCCGCAAGTCGGGCGAGCCGTACATCACGCATCCGCTCGCCGTCGCGAGCATTCTGTCCGAGTGGCAGCTCGACGCCGAGGGGTTGGCGGCGGCGCTCTTGCACGACGTGATGGAGGACACCTCCGTCACGCGCACCGAGCTCGAGTCGACATTCGGCAAGCCGGTAGCGGCGATGGTCGACGGCCTTTCCAAGCTGGACCAGATCGAGTTCGCGTCGCGCGAGGACGCACAGGCGGAAAGCTTCCGCAAAATGCTGCTCGCGATGGCGCGCGACGTGCGCGTCATCCTGATCAAGCTCGCCGATCGCCTGCACAACATGCGCACGCTGGACGCGATGGCGCCGACGCACCGCAAGCGCATCGCGCGCGAGACGCTCGACATCTACGTTCCGATCGCCAACCGGCTGGGCTTGAACGCGCTGTTCCTCGAGTTGCAGGACCTTTCGTTCAAGCACCTGTATCCGCTGCGCTACCGCATCCTCGCGCACGCGATCAAGACCGCACGCGGCAATCGGCGCGAGGTGATGAATCGCCTGCTCGACGTGATTCGCGACGGCTTCGCGCGCGCGAACATCGCGGCGGTGGTCACCGGCCGCGAGAAGACCGTGTACTCGGTCTACAAGAAGATGCGCGAGAAGCACTACACGTTCTCGCAGGTGTTCGACATCTACGGCGTGCGCGTGCTGGTGGCCGACAAGTCGACGTGCTACGCGGCGCTCGGCGTGCTGCACGAGCTCTACAAGCCGATTCCGGGCAAATTCAAGGATTACATCGCGATCCCGAAGGCCAACGGGTACCAGTCGCTGCACACGACGCTGTTCGGTCCGTTCGGCACGCCGCTCGAGGCGCAGCTCCGCACGCACGACATGCACCGCGTCGCCGAAGCGGGCGTCGCCGCGCACTGGCTGTACAAGTCGGGCGGGCAGCTCGACCTGGCCGAGGCGCAGCGCGAGACGCACCGCTGGCTGCAGAGCCTGCTCGAGATCCAGTCGGAGTCGCGCGATTCAAAGGAATTCCTCGAGCACGTCAAGGGCGACCTGTTTCCCGACGAGATCTACCTGTTCACGCCCAAGGGCAAGATCATGGCGCTGCCGCGCGGCGCGACGGCCGTCGACTTCGCGTACGGCGTGCACACCGACATCGGCCATCACTGCGTCGCCGCGCGGATCAACTACGAGCTGCTGCCGTTGCGCACCGAGCTCAAGAACGGCGACCACGTCGAGATCCTGACGTCGCCGACGGCGCGTCCCAATCCGTCGTGGCTGTCGTTCGTCGCGACCGGCAAGGCGCGCTCGCGAATCCGGCATTACCTGAAGGGGCTGCAGCAGAAGGAGTCCGCGGCGCTCGGCGAGCGTCTTTTGAATCAGGCGCTCGCGACGCTGAAGGTCGAGCCCGAGTCGATCACGTGGGACCGCTGGGAGGCGCTGCAGCGCGAGTACGGCTCGAAGACGCAGCTCGAGATCCTGGCCGACATCGGCCTCGGCAAGCGGCTGTCGTTCGTCGTCGCGCAGGCGCTGACACGACAGCCCGGAAAGGCCGATGACACGTCGGCGGCGTCGACGCCGTCGGGCGCCGCGCTGACGCTGCGCGGCGTCGAGGGCGTGGCGATCCAGTACGCCAAATGCTGCCGCCCGGTGCCGGGCGACGCGATCATCGGCCAGTTCCGCAAGGGCCAGGGGCTGATCGTGCATTCGCGCGACTGCGCCACGCTGCGCAAACAGCGCTTCGACGGTGGCGAGCTCGTCGACGTCGAATGGGCGCCCGACGTCCAGGGCGTGTTCGAGTCGGGCGTACGCGTGCTCGTCGCCGATCGGCGTGGACTTCTGGCCGAACTGGCAACGGCGATCGGCAATGCGGATGCGAACATCGACACCGTGTCGATGGAGCGACCCGACGGCGGCGATGTCGCGATGTTCTTTGGCCTGCAGGTGCGCGATCGGCGGCATCTCGCGAACCTGATGCGGGCGCTGCGGCGCGTGCCCGACGTGCGGCGCGTGCAGCGCGCGCGCACGTAACGCATATAACCTGGAAATTCGCGCGCCGTGTCGCGTAACGCCACGGTCGCATTCGCAAGCGCGCGGTCGCTGCCCGCTTGCGCGCCATGACGCTCGAAGATCTCGCCGCGCTGTCCCGGCGCGATCGCATACGCGTGGCCGTGATCGTGGCAATCGCGATTGCAGCGGCCGCGTGGGTGATCCTGCAGTTCATGCAACCGGCGCCGTCGCGCAGGATCGTCGTCGCATCGGGTCCGGCGTCCGGCATGTATCACCGCCATGCGCAGCAGTACAAGACGTATCTCGCGCGCGAGGGCGTGACGCTCAGCGAGCGGTTGACGAACGGCGCCGCAGAGAACATGGCACTCCTCGTCGACGATACCTCCGGCGTCGACGCGGCGTTCGTGCAGGGCGGCCTCACGCCGGCGCCGCCGCCCGGGATCGTGATGATCGCCAGCCTTTACTTCGAGCCTTTGTGGGTTTTCTACCGCGACACGCGCCTGCTGACGAAGCTCACGGAGCTTGCAGGCAAGCGGCTCGCGATCGGCGTACCGGGCAGCGGCACGCGCGCGCTGGCAGTGCGCGTGCTAGCGGCCAACGGGATCACGGCCGCCGACCGTACGTCACTGCGCGGCACCGCAATCGTCGACGCGGGCGACGAGGACGCGCTGGCCGCGCTCCGCGCCGGCTCGGTCGATGCGATCCTGTTGGTCGGCAGCGCGCAGACTCCGGCGATTGCGGAGGCGCTGCGCGACCCCGCGATCGCGCTTTTGAGCTTCGATCGTGCCGACGCGTACCCGCGGCGCTTCGATTTCCTCACCCGGCTCGTCCTCCCGCCGGGAACGGTCGACTTCGCCGCCGAAATTCCGCGCGAGGACGTCAAGCTTATCGCGACAGAAGCGATGCTCGCGTCGCGCAGCGACCTTCATCCCGCGCTCGCGCAAGTGATGCTCGACGCCGCGCGCCAAGTTCATGGCGGCCAGGGCATGTTCGAGGCTGCCGGCGAGTTCCCGAACGTCACGCACGTCGATCTGCCCGTGTCGCCCGACGCCGACCGTCACATGCGGTTCGGCCCGAGCTTCGTGCACCGTTACCTGCCGTTCTGGCTCGCGACGGTCGTCGAGCGGACGATCGTGCTCGTCGTGCCGCTGCTCGTGCTGCTCGTCCCGCTGTTCAACCACTTGCCGCAGTTGCTGCGCTGGCGCATTCGCCGGCGAATCTTCCGCTGGTATGGCGAGCTCGTGCTGCTCGAGCGCGCGATCGACACGCACGCCGGCGCGGCGCACCTCGCGCAATGGGAGCGGGATCTCGACCGGATCGAGCGCGCCGTCACCAACATCCGCACGCCGCCGAGCTACGCGAGCGAGGTCTACCAGCTGCGTACGCACGTTGCGCTCGTGCGCCGGACGCTCGACGCGCGCGTGGCCGCAGCCTGATTCGCCCGCCCGCCCGCGATGGCGGAGAGCGTACTTCGTGCGGTGTCGTGCAGGCGGCGTGGGAAGAGCCGCCGCTCGCTCCGCGCTGCCGTCAGGCTTTTTGCGGCGCGAGGATCTGTTGCAGTTCCCCGGACTGGTACATCTCGCGGACGATGTCGCAGCCGCCGACGAATTCGCCGTCGACGTAGAGCTGCGGAATCGTCGGCCAGTTCGAATAGTCCTTGATGCCCTGGCGCAGCGCGTCGTCCTGCAGCACGTTGAACGACGCGTAGTCGGTGACGCCGCAGCGCTTCAGCACCTCGGCGACGGTGGCGGAAAACCCGCACTGC
>DATEIQ010000034.1:0-20454 GCA_035278845.1 Casimicrobiaceae bacterium
GTCGCCGAGCCCGACGGCTGCGAGCGTTACGGCGACGCGCTCACGCTCGGCATCGCCGGTGCGATCCTGCAGCGCGAGCGGCAGCGCGACGTTATCGGCGACCGACAGGTAGGGCAGCACGTGAAAGGCCTGGAAGACGAAGCCCATTTGCGTGCGCCGCAATTTGGTCAGTGCATCGTCGTCGCGTCCGGCGAAGTCGACGCCGCCGACGATCACTGAGCCAGCGTCGACTGCCTCGAGTCCGGCGACGACGTTCAGCAGCGTCGACTTGCCGACGCCTGATGCACCGACGATCGCGACGTATTGCGCGGGCGCGACGGACAGCGACACGCCGGAGAAGATTCGCCGCGGCGCCGGCCCGCCGAAGGATTTGGAGACTGCGCGCAGCTCGACCACGCGCCAGAGTCTAGACCACCTGGCAGCGGTCGTTGTTTGCGGATTGGATCAGCGGCTGCGCCGCCGCTCGACGAACGAGACGACGTCCGCGATCGAGTTCCATTCGCGAACGACGTCGAACGTCGCGGGGTCGATTGCCCCGCCGCATTGGTCCTCGACCCACGCCGCGAGGTTGAACAGAGCGAGCGAATCGAGCAGTCCCGACGTGATCAACGGCGTGTCGTCCCGCAACGCCTCGTCGCGGGCGAGATCCCAGCTGCCGATGACGTGGAGAAGCTGGTCGCGGAGATTCACGAGCGAGGCACATCCGGCTGCACGCGCGAAAAGCGACGCGCAGCGACGTCGTCTGCGGCACCCGCGACATGCGTGCGCAGGTCGACAGGTTCGAGCGGCGCGCATAGCCGCGCCACGGCGTCGCGGCTCACCTTGCCGCGCGCGCTGCGGGGCAGCGAGGGCACGACGTACCAGCGTTGCGGGAACTGGTGTGCGGCGAGATGACGCTGCGTCCACGCCCGCAGCCGGCACAGCGTTTCGTCGTCGCAGGCATTCAGCACCACGGCGATCGCCACGTTTTGCCCATGCAGCACGTCGTCGCATCCGAACGTGCAGACGTCGAGGACGCCATCGAACCGCTCCACGACATTGTCGACGTCGCCGGGATGGATCTTTGTTCCGCCTTTGTTGATTTCCTCCCGCTCACGTCCCTCGAGATAGAGCGCGCCGCGCTCGTCCATGTAACCGATGTCGCCGGTCGAGAACCACCCGTCGCGTACTGCACGCTGCGTGAGATCGTCGCGGTCGAGGTAGCCCCGCATCAGGGCCGGCGTCTTGATCCAGACGTGCCCCGATTGCCGATGCGCGCACGCCTTCGCTGCCGCCGGCGACGTCCGCGTGCTTCCGCTCTCCAGTATTTTGAGCTCGCCGCCCCAGGCCACGCCGACGAGCCCGTCCTCGGGCGTCACGTTCGGCGGCGTGGTGCCCGCAAGCCAGCTTCCCGTTTCGGTGATCCCGTATGCGTTGAGCACGTCACTCGCCCCGGTCCACGCGCGAACCGAATTCCACAGCGCGGCCGACAGTGGCGCCGAGCCGCAGCAAACGCGTTCGAGCGTCGCCGTGCGCGGCGGAGCCGCGACCTTCAGCGCAAGGCGCCAGACGGTCGGGACCGACGACATGAACGTGATCTCGAACTCGTCGACCATTGCACCGAGCCGCGACAGAATCGGCAGCGTGAACGGCGGCGCGACGTAGAGGTCGCGTCCGGACAGCCACGGAAAAAGACAGTTGCAGATCAGCCCGTGGCCGAAATGCGTCGGCAGGACGCACAGCGTGCGGCTGAACGCGTCTAGCCCGAGCGACGCGTCGAGGCTGGACCAGCGCGACCGCAGCGAGCGATGCGTGTGCACGACGCCCTTGGGCTCGCCCGTCGTCCCGGACGTGAACAGGATCAGCGCGTCGTCGTCGAGCGATGCACCGCATGCCGGCGCCATCGTGACGGAAAACCGCCGCGCACGCTCGCCGGCTTCACCGGTCGAAAGGACGCGTGCGCCGGGAAGCGTTGCGGACGTTGCTGGCGCTTCCGTGATGTCGCACCGGATCGACAATCGTGGTTTCGCCGCGGCCGCCAGCGTCTCGACTTCGAACGGCGTAAGCCGCGGATCGATTGGAATCGCGCATGCGCCGAGATGCCAGACGGCCAGCAGGTCCGCGAAGAATTCGATCGAGTTGCCGTGATGAAGAAAAACGCGGTCGAAGCGGCGCAGTCCGAGGTCCGCATAGCAGGCGCTTCGACGCGTGGAAAGCTCGACGATTTCGCGCCCGCTGACCGATCGGCCGCTCATCGGTTCGATCAGGCGGCCCGGGCGAAATTCGGCAAGCATGGGCGTTCGAATCAGGCGTCCAGCGGGCCGGCACGCGGACGACGGCGGCGCACGGTGCGCGCGATGCGGCGTACGACCCCCTGCATTCGAGACGCGAGCCACGCCCGCGCGCGCCATTGCGCATGCGCGACGAAAGGCAACGGATCGCGAAGCGAAAGATAGGCAAACGCCTGGATGCGACCGCGGTGCCGCCAGATGTCGAGCAATGCGCGGCCGACGGGATGGGTGTCGCGGCCGTGCCACAGCGTCTCGAAACACGTCGTTTCCGAAAGCCACGTGGCGCCTTCCTCGTACACCGAATTTCCGTCGACGCGGCCGTCCACCGCCAACCGGTAGAGCGCGGTGGGCGTGTCCATGCCGAGCGCGGTCGAAAGGCTCGTGGGCCTGATGACGCGCGCGTCGGCCCTGATCAGCGTCAGCGTGCTATCCCTCGGGTCGCGTCGAAACTCCAGCGTCGCGAGGCCCGTGTAACAGGCACCGCGCAGAACGCGCGCGGCAGCGTCGATCGCCTCGGGTTCCTGGACGCTTTCGCAGGAAAAATCCGATCCAAGCCGCTGCGTGCAGAACGCGAAAACAGGCGCGTGGCCATGATCGATGAGCATCGTCACAGCGACGCATTGGTTCGCTTGCCCAGGCACGATTTCCGCAACCAGCGGAAAGCGCCCGAGCCTCGCTCGGATTTCCAGGCAATTGCGGCGAACCTGCGAAGCATCGGATCCGGCGGGCTTCGTCGCTCGTCCGGTGACGGGATCGGCCGGCTCGGCCGCGATGCCGGGCGTGGTCTTCAGCGCATAGCGGCTGCGCACGAAATCGAGATCGCCGACGATTCGGTCCAGGTCGGCTTCGTCACGCGGCATGAAGTGCAGCGGCGTGCGCACGTCATGCTGGCGTGCGATCGCATACAGCCGTCCCGGGTCCATGAGCCGTGACAGAAGGTCCCAGCGTGGCATCGTGAGCGTAAGGCGGCGAGACAGGGTGTCGGCGAGCCTCGACGCAAGCACGAGGTATTTGTCGTGAACGGCGAAGAGCACGCCGCCGCCGTCCTCGCCCAGCGAAGTCAAAAAGGGCAGCAGTGTTTCCGCGGTCGGATCGACGATATGGGTTTCACGGACGTAGCGGGAACGGCATCGCGCGAACGCCATCGCCTTTACGCCGATGACGTGAATGCCGGCTCGCCCGAGCGAACGGACGGTCGCGAGCGCGCGCGGATGGTCGTTGACGCCGAGCACGATGGCGCGCGCCGGTCGGTCATTCGGTGAAACGGGTTTCCCGACGCCCATCGTGCTTACGCCCGCATCGAATACAGCACACGAACGTCCCAGTCCGCGAGTTTCAGAAGCCGGCGGTCGCCGAGCGTCCAGGCGTCCACGGGTTGATCGTCCGGAAGTACGCGCGCCAGAACGCACGGGAAGCCACGCGCCGATTCTTCCGTGTCGATGGGCACGAACCCCTGTCCCGACAGCGTCAGCAAGGTCTCGTCGCGCAATGCGGCACTCCAGGCCACGAGCTGCGGGAAACGTCCGCGATCGATCGCTACGCGCAGCAATTCCGCGCGAACGGCTTCGTCCCTGCCCTCGAGATCGGACACATAGACCCGGTCGAACGCGCCGCGATCGCTGCTCCTTCTCGCGAGCACCAGATAGCCGTCGAGGCGCGTGTCTCCAGCGTAGAGGAAGCGGAAGTCGGTCAACGGATTGGCGAATCGCCATTCGAGGTATTCGCGATCCCGCACGTGCCGGATGCGACCGTCGTGCGGAAGGCGCTGGACGAGTTCGGCCATTGCATCGATTCGGGGCGAGCGCCTGACCGTGATCGAAGGCTCGGACACGCGCCTTTGTTTCACGGAGGCGTCCAGGTCGCGAAACGGCCGCCGCTGATCGGCGGACGCGAGGAAGCGCGCATTGGCGTATCGCCAGATCAGCGGCAGGCGTGCAACCACACGACGCAACCGCGTGCGCCGCGTGGCGCGCTCGCTGACGCGTCCGAGCGGCCGCACGCCGCCGGCGCTTCTCCACCCGCGCGTCATCAGCCCGAGGCCGTTCACGCGGCTCGCGTTGCCGATCGAGACGAGCAGGCGATGCCCGCGCTCGGCGAGGTCGGTGTGCGCCATGTTCAGGATGCGCGTCACGAGACCGCGGTTGCGGTGATCGCTCGCGATCAGCGCGTCGTCGGCGAACAGCGCGGGAAAGGTTCGCGCAGGGATTCCCGCCTCGAGGCGCGCGCCATGGAAGCCCCGCATCCCGACGACGCGATCGCCGTCGAGCGCGACGTAGATCAGTGTCTCGCGAACGTACGGGTTCCGCTCGTACTTCCACTGCAGATAGCGCATGTTCAGCGCGCCGTCCGAGCTCCACAGGCCTTTCTGCAACTCCGCGATCGCGCGCTTGTGCCCGGCGCGGCATTGCGCGACGCGGCATTCGTTCATCGTCGCGTTCCGACGCGGATCCCGAGCAGGTGACGCGTGGACAGCGCGTAGCGCAGGAAACCGCCGGGCTCCGCCAGGCTGCGCAGATGATAGCGCCATGCGAGCGCGGTCTCGCCGCGCTCGCGGTGAATGTTCGAGATCTGGTGCGCGGCCGCGGCGCACTTCCTGCGCACGCCCTGGCGCGCGGTAGGCGGCATCGGGAACGACAGCATCTTGTCCAGCGTCGCCAGCGCGGGCAGCGCCCATGCCTGCGTCAGCGAGATCGAGTCGGGCGAATAGGTCTTCCGGTACGTCGGAACGTCGACGAAGACCACGCGCTTCTCGAGCGCGAGGCGAAACGCGAGGTACGTCATGTCGTTCGAGCGGATCGTCACGTCGAAGTATTCGGCAGGCACCGATGCGGTGCGGAACAGCGCCGACGCGGTCGCGAGCCAGTTGCGCGCGAGCAAACTGTGCAGCGGATCGCGCTTTATTGCGGCGATGTCGCGCAGTACCGGCGATGTCGACTGTCCTTCGCACAGCAGCCCGTTGCTGACGACGACGTCGGCTTCCGGACTGGCGGCGAGCGCGCTGATGCGCACGGCGAGCGCGCCGGGCATCAACTCGTCGTCGTCGTCGAGGAAGCCGAACCAGCGTGCGCCGACCTCCTCGCGCGCATATCGCCGCGCGAGGAAAATGCTGGGCTCGGCCTGATACAGGACGCGAACGCCCGGCGTATGCTGCAATTCTGCGAACAGCGCGCGATCGAGGCGCTGCCCGTTGACGACGATCGTGACGCGCACGTGCACGCCCTGCTGCGACAGCGCGCTATCGACGGCCCGGCGGATCGCCGCCGCGCGCTCCGCTGCGCACAGGCTGACGATCAGAACGTCGACGTCAGGCGGATCGGGCGTCACGGCTCGCGATCTCCGTGGGCGGGCGCGTCCTGCGCTCGCGAAACTGCCGGTCGCGTTCCGCACGCGCGGCAATGAGCATCTCGTAATTCGCCTGCACGTCGCGGTAACGCTTGCGCACCGCCGCGATCTCCTCGTCCATCATGCCGCGAAGCGCTTGCGCCATGTCGCGGTAGCCGCCGATCCAGGTTTCGGGATGCGTCAGAAGCTGGAACGAGGCGCGGCAATCGAGGAGATCATGCGGCGTCGCTTCCCGCCACGCCATCAGCGAGTCCGACAGGTAGCGCATCGGCGGCTGCGTGAAGCGTGGCGCATAGGCGTCGTTGTCGACGTAGCGCTCGATCGCGATCGCGTCGTCGTCGATCGGAACGTGCTGGGAGGCCGATTGCACCGGCTGGCCGCACAGGTCCTCGAGCAATCGCAGGTCGTTTGCCAACGCGGCGTCGCCCTCGGTCAGATAGCGTTTCGCTTCGTAGTGCAGACCGACCTCGTGCCCGAGCTCCGTCAGGCGGCGCAGCAGCGTCCGGCCCGCTGCGGACAGCAGATTGTAGAAATCGCCCGCGGTCTGGACGAAAAAGGTCGCGCTGACGCCGGCTTCGGATTCCAGCTCGGCGATCGCTTCGGCGCCGCCGAGCGGGCCGTCGAGATCGTGCCTCAACAGCAGCACCGGACGATCGCCTGGCGGCTCGAACGCGCGGAATGGAACGATTCGATAGCCGATGGCCTGCGCGCGCGTCAAAATGAACCTGAATCCGTCCAGCGAGAAATAGCGCGGGTCGTGGTTGCGCGGAAACGTCACGAGTGAATTCGACCGGACGTCATCCCGGTGCGGGAATCGAGGTGGTTTTGCGCAACGCCGCGGTGATCGCCGGCCGCGCGATGCCGGCCGCCAGATCGGCATGGGTCGAGCGCAATTGCCGATAGTAGTCGAGCGTTCGTCCGAGTCCGTCGCGCAACGCCACGCGCGGCGAAAAGCCGAGCGTGCGCGCCGCGTGGCCGATATCGGGCGTGCGATGCCAGCGATCGTCGAAGCCCTGGCTGTAAACGAAGCGGTCCGCGACAATCGGCAGCGGCTTGTCGATGAGGCCGATATCGAGCGCGCAATCGACCATCGCGTGTGCCAGGTCGCGAATGCAGATCGGCTCCGGATGGCCGAGATTGAAGCATTGGCTGCGCGGGCCCTCGCCCCCGGCCGCGTGCTTCAACACGGCGACCAAGCCGTCGACCATGTCGTCGACGTAGCAGAAGCTGCGCCGTTGTGCGCCGTCGCCGCTAAGCAGCAACGGGCGCCGGTGCAGGATGCAGTCGATGAAGTGCGGAATGACCCGCTTCGGCGCCGGATAGTCCATCTCCGCGCCGTAGCAGTTGAAGATGCGCACCACGGCGCTGCGCGCGGCGCTGTTGCTGAACAGGTTCTCCTCGAGCGCCTTGACGTGCGGATAGACCCACCGGTTCACGCGCCCGTTCTCGTAGACGACCAGATCGTCCTCGCGCATCGGTTGATCGTAGAGGCGCGAGTGCACGCCGTAGACGTCGGCGGACGACCCGAACAAGACGACGTGGTCGGGCGTCAATGCGCGTACGACGCCGATCGTTCCGCTCAGGTTCTCGATCGTCGGGATCGTGTGCGAGACCGTTTCCTCGACACCGACGACGCTCGCGAAGTGAACGACCACCGGGTGCGTCGCGACGAGTCGCGCGACGAGCGCGCGATCGAAGACCGAGCCGTGAATCTTGCGGATACGGGTGGACGCGAGCCCCGCGCAATCGAACGTGCTGTTCGCGCAGCTCAGGTCGTCAAGCACCGTGACGCGGCATCCCGACGCGTCGAGACGTGCGGCAAGATGACGGCCGAGAAATCCGGCGCCGCCGGTGATCAATACCGGGCGGGATTCCAGTCGCTCGCCAGTGGCCGCCATGGGTACCCGGCTCTCTCCCTCGTGCGGCTCGCCCCATTGGGTTGCAGCAGGGCCGCGCCACGATTGTTATGGCGAGCCGCCACGCAAGAGCCGGTCCACGGCGGTTGCACTGTCGGATAATCAATGCGATACCGCACCAGGCGCCAAGCGGCGAAGACGATCCGTAAAACTTTCCGACGCACGCGCGTCCGCTGTACAGCACATCTCCCGCGGAGCAAGAAGCCGGATGCCAACGTCACCCTCGCCCCGACGCGTGCAATACCGTGAGCTGCTGCGCTGGCTCGCGGGACCGGCGACGCATGCCGTTCGCCGCGTTGCCTGGCATGCCGCACGAATGCGCCTGCGGGTGCGTGATGCGACCGGGCTCGGAGGGCGCCTTCCGCCCGGGTCGCTCGGCGCGTCCTGTCCGGCGCGAGCCTATGCGGACGATCGCTTCTATTTGAAACAGTTTCGGCGCTACGGGCCGATCTTCAAGCTGTTCTGGGGCTCGGGACACCTGAAGGTCTGCGTCGTCGGCATACCGCTCGGCCGCCGGTTGCTGACGCAGCATCGAGGCGCGGTTCGTCCGACGACCGTTGACATCAAGGCGCTCGTGCCTGCGGACTACCTGCGCAGCATGAGCCCGTCGGTGCATCCCGCTTACCGGCGCCTGTTCCTCGCCGCGTTCCGCGAGGATATCGTCGCCGCACGCCAGCGGGAGCTGCGTGAAGCGATGACGTGCGAGCTCGCTTGGCTCGCCGAGGACACCGGCCGTGGTGAACCGCGCGCGCGTCGGCTGTACGAGGCGCTCGATACGATCGCGTTGCGTGCGCTGCTGATGATGGTCTTCGGCCTGCGCGCAGGCGATGCATCGGTTGCGCGGCTCGCGAACGCGTACCGGCGACTGGGCCCCGACGGCCACGTCGCCATCGTCGGCCCGCAGCAGAAGGAGGCGTTCGGCACGATCCGCTCGATCGTTGCCGAAATCGTGCGCGGAATGGAACGCGGCGGCGGCGCGCGGTTCGGCGACAGCGTGCTGCAGCGACTCGTCGCGTCACACGCCGCGTCGATCGACGAGACGGTGATCGGCAACGCGATCTACATGGTCGAGCGCGGGCATCACGACGTTCGTGACCTGTTCCGGTGGCTGCTCAAGTATCTCGGTGAAGATCCCGTGCTGGTGAGCGAGCTCGGTGGCGACGGCGCGGCCCGGACGAAGCTCGCGGAAGCATGCGTGCTCGAAACGCTGCGCATGGACCAGGCGGAGCTCCTGAACCGCAGGGCCGTCGATGCGGTCGCCTTCGAAGGCTTTCACGTGCCGCGCGGAAGCTGGGTGGCGGTGCTGTTGCGCGAGTCGCATCGCGACCCGCGCGCGTTTCGGGAGCCCGACGCATTCCGGCCCGCCCGATTCCTCGAACGCAGTTACTCCGCCGACGAATACGCGCCGTTCGGCATCGATGAGCATCAGTGCGTCGCCGCGTCCCTGGTCGTGCGCACGGCCACGCTGTTCGTCGAGGAACTGACGCAGGGATTCACCTGGTCGGTGTGCGACGACGGCCCGCGCCGGCACGGGCATTTCCATTGGGAGCCGTCGCCGTCGTTCGCGATCGACATCCGTCGCCGCGTCAGGCCTTCACAGGTATGAAGCGCAGCGCCACGCCGTTGTTGCAGTAGCGCAGGCCCGTGGGTGGCGGACCGTCGTCGAACACGTGACCGTGATGCCCGCCGCATTTGACGCAGTGATATTCCGTGCGGGGGAAGAGCTGCGTGGTGTCGTTGCGGGTCGCGAACACGCCGGGAATCGTCGTGAAATAGCTGGGCCAGCCGGTTCCGCTCTCGAATTTCATCGCGGACGTGAAGAGCGGCAGCGCGCAGCCCGCGCAAACGAACACGCCCGGCCGATGCTCGCCGTTCAGGAAACTGGAGCCCGGCCGCTCGGTCCCCTCGTGGCGCAGTACCTGGTATGCCGCCGCGTCGAGTTCTTTGCGCCACTCGTCGTCAGTTTTCCTGACGGGCGTCAGATCGCTGGCCACCTTGGCGTCTTTCGCCAGCAGTTTCTTCCAGTCGCGCTGCAGCCCCTTGATGTCGACCGCGTCGGCAGGCGCGCGCTTTTCGGCGGCCCGCGCGCCTGCGACGCCGGCGC
The DNA here is from genome assembly GCA_035278845.1 of Casimicrobiaceae bacterium. GTDB lineage: Bacteria > Pseudomonadota > Gammaproteobacteria > Burkholderiales > Casimicrobiaceae > VBCG01. The sequence continues at coordinate 9,633 of DATEIQ010000034.1, forward strand.
CCATCGCCAGCGCGGCGGCGACTCCCGTAAGCCATGAACGGCGATTCATTCGATACCTCTCCGCTGTTTTCGTCTCCGATTGGATTCCACGACGCATGATGCCGTTCCTTGCCGGCGCCAATTGCCGCCTGTCCTTTCTGCGCTACAGTCGCGCGCCGGCTACCCGGCCTTACGGTTTGGCGAACACTCGCCGCGCTCCGCGTCATCCGTCCATGCCACCGGCGGGTCGCGCGGATTCGGTCGCCGGAAAAACTTCGCGCACGACGTCGCGCAGCGCACCGATGCCCGGCTCGAGGTCGCGCTCGCGCCGGTAAATGAACGATAGCGTGGCCGTGAGACGCGTGTCGCCCCAGATGGCAATGCCGCCGTGCGCCGCGTCCGCAGTCGCCATCTCTTCGCGCAGCAGCGCGACGCCGAGGCCCGCGGCCACCAGCGAGCTGATGACAGCCTCGTGATCGGCCTCGACCTGCCGCACCGGCGTCACGCCGTGCGCGGCGAAGAGCTCGGTCGCGAGGACGTGATGCGTGCTGATGGCAGGCGTCATGATCCATGGCTCGGCGGCGATCGCCTCCCAGCCGGCGCCCGCGAGCCGTGCAGCCCACGCCGCGGGGACGACGACGCGGAAAGCTAGCGTCGCGAGCGCCAGCGCGGCCACGGCGGGGTGCACGAGGTCGCCGTAGTAGAACGCGGCATCCAGCTCGCCGTCGCGTACCCGGGCGAATGCGGCGCCGGACACCTCGTGGCGCACGTCGATCTCGAGCAGCGGATGCAAGTGGACGGCGCGGCGAAGCACGTCGGGAAGGCGCGTGAGCTCCGGGTCGCCGACCGTTCCGAGGCGAATCCGGCCGGTGACTTCGCCGCGCAAGGCAAGCGCCTCGGCACGCAACGCCTGCGCGGCGGCCAGTACGCGCTCAGCCTGCGGCAGAAGATGGCGTCCGGCGGGCGTCAGCGTCATGCCGCCGGCGCCGCGCTCGAACAGCGCCGTGGCGAGCTCGTCCTCGAGCGACTTTATCTGCGCCGACAGCGCCGGCTGGCTCACGTGCAGGCGCTCCGCGGCCCGCGTGAGCTGCCCGAGCTCGGCCACGGCAACGAAGCTTCGAAGCTGGTAGAGCTCCATCAGCCGCAGACCGCAACCCATTGATGCCGCGACCGATTTTGCTGCGGTGCGCGATCGATCGCCGAAATATCCGGAATATCTATGCACTTGATCCAAAAGGGCGATTTGACTTTGGACGGCATGGGACCTAGGTTGTCCTTGTGCGGTGCAATAAAAGTTCGCACGAACCGATGGATGCGCTCACGAGGCGCTTTTGCTGGAGATCGATATGAGCAGTTACGACACGCCGAACGCGGCGGAAATGTACTTCAACCAAAGCATCTTCGGACACCTGCATGCGGCGATTGCAGGCGTGCCGCCGATGCCGCAGAAGCGCAAACACGCGCCGGCCAGTGGAGCCTCGGTCGCGGGTGCCGCGGCGCCGCGCCGGCCACTGCTGGAACGGCTCGACGCCTGGTTCTGGCACCAGATGCAACGGGATCGGGAAGCGTATCTCGCCGGCTCTGCCGACGTGTTCGAACTCGAGCGCCGCATCGATGCGATCGAGCGCGGCGTGGTCACTCGCCTCGACTGAAGACCCCGGGTGACTGCTGGATCTCGCTGGGGCAGCGGGAACTCGGGTCGTTACACCAATCCTTCAAGCAGCTGCACGTCGACCGGCGTGCCCGGCTCGAGGTTGCCGGCGTCGACCGGCAGCACGATGAAGCAGTTCGCCTGCGACATCGACGATAGAATGCCCGATCCCTGCTCGCCGGTCGTGCGCACCGCGTAACCGCCGCCCTCGTTGGCGGTCAGGATGCCGCGCTGGAATTCGGTGCGTCCCGGCGCCTTGCGGATCGGGCTGGCGAGCGTGGCCTGCAACGCCGGCACCGGTGCCACGTCGCGCCGTCCCTGCAACGTCAACAACGCGTCGCGCACGAAGTTGTAGAACGTCACCATCACCGCGACCGGGTTGCCGGGCAGGCCGAAGAAATGCGCATTACCGACGCGCCCGTATGCGAGCGGCCGTCCCGGCTTCATCGCGATCTTCCAGAACAGCACTTCGCCGAGCTTGCCGAGCAGGCCGCGGACGTAATCGGCTTCGCCCACCGAGACGCCGCCCGACGTGATCACGACATCGGCCGCCGCCGCGGCCGTCGCAAAGGCGTGCTCGAGCGCCTGCGGCACGTCGGGGACGACACCCATGTCCATGACGTCGCAGCCGAGGCGGGTCAGCATGCCGTATAGCGTGTAGCGGTTGCTGTCGTAAACCTCGCCTGCGCCGAGCGACTGGCCGATCGCGCGCAACTCGTCGCCGGTCGAGAAGAACGCGACGCGAAGCCTGCGATAGACCGTTGCTTCGGCGATGCCGAGCGAAGCCAGCACGCCGATCTCGGCCGGGCGAACCGCTTGCCCGGCGCGGAGCACCGTCGTGCCGCGCTTCACGTCCTCGCCTGCGAACCGCCGATTCTGGCCCGCCTTCGAAACCGCGCCGGCCGCGATGCGCACGCCGTCCGCCGCGACGCTCGCGCGCTCCTGCATCACGACCGTGTCGGCGCCCGGCGGCATCACGCCGCCGGTGAAAATGCGCACGGTTTCACCATGCCCGAGCGCACCGGTGAAAGGCTTTCCCGCGAACGACTCGCCGACGCGCCGCAACGTGGTTCCGGCGGGATCCAGATCGGCGAAGCGAACGGCCCAGCCATCCATCGCCGAATTGTCGTGTCCCGGCACGTCGATCGGCGACTCGACGTCGGTCGCGAGCACACGACCGAGCGCCGCGCGAATGTGCACGCGCTCCACCGCGGTGACAGGCTCGAGGAACTGCCGGATCAGCGCGCGCGCGCGCTCGACCGGCATCGAGTTCGGGTCGTAGTCGTCGGCGCAGGAAAGCTCACGCAGCGTGCGTGCGGGTTCCATCAGCAGCCTGGCTGGCATTCGCGGCGAGTTCGGCCGCGGTGTTGATGTTGCGAAACGCTTCCGCTTCGTCGTCGAACGGCACTTCGGCCACGCGCAACGTGCCGTACCACGCGTCGATCTTGCGGCCGCCCCGCTCGAGGAACGTCGCAAGATGCGGCAATACGTCGCGGCGCACCAGAGAAAACACTGGATGCGGCTGCTCGAACGTACGCGCGACGGCGAGATCGAGTGGCCCTTCGTCGAACGCGCGCGCGAGGCGCACGACGAGATCCGCAGGCAGGAACGGCGAATCGCACGGACTCGTAACGACGTACGGCGTAGCGGCCGCCGTCAGGCCTGCGTGCAAGCCGGCGAGCGGACCCGCATAATCGGGAAACGCGTCGGCGACGACCGGATGCCCGAATGCCGCATAGCGCTCGCGATTGCGGTTGGCATTGATGACCAGCGCGCCAACCTGTGGCGCGAGACGCTCGATGACGTGCGAAACGAGCGCACGCCCATCGAGTTCAACGAGTCCCTTATCGACGCTGCCCATCCGGCGTCCTTGTCCGCCAGCGAACACCACACCGGTGATGTCACCCCGCGGGATCGTCATCGCGCCTTGATTTTAGTCAGCCCGCGGATCGTCATCGCGGTATCTCCCGTTCAGCTCGCGGCCGCGGCGGCCGCGCGCGCCGGTGCGCGAAAGCGCTCGGCGCCGGTGAACAACAGGTAGTGACGGTTGGTGGCGCGGCCGATCATCGTCATCCGCACCTTCTGCGCGATCTCGTAGCCCATCTGCGTAAGCCCCGAGCGCGACACGAGGAACGGAATGCCCATCTGCGCGGCCTTGATCACCATTTCGGATGTAAGGCGCCCCGTCGTGTAGAAGATCTTGTCGGCGCCGTCCTCGCCGTCCAGCCACATCTGCCCGGCGATCGCATCGACGGCGTTGTGGCGGCCGACGTCCTCGACGAACATCAGGATGTCCGCCTGCGCGCCCGAGTTCCTGGCGAGCGCGCAGCCGTGCACGGCGCCAGCCTGCTTGTAGATCGTCTCGTGCACGCGCACCTTGTCGAGCAGATCGTAGAGGCCAGCCTGCGTGAGCGTCGCGTCATCCGGCAGCGAGACGTTGTCGATGTCCTCCATCAGGTCGCCGAAGACCGTGCCCTGCCCGCAACCGCTGGTCTTCGTGCGCTTCGCGGTCTTCGCCGCGAGATCGGCGAGGCCGTGGCGCGTCTTGATGGCGACCGAGTTGGTTTCCCAGTCGACCTGCACGGCGACGATGTCGTCGAGGCGCTGCACGAGCCGCTGGTTGCGCAGGTAGCCGATCGCGAGCGCCTCGGGCGCGGCTCCGAGCGTCATCAGCGTCAGGATCTCCTGCTTGTCGACGTAGAGCGTCAGCGGATGCTCGCCGGCGATCGGCACGTCGCGCACCGCGCCGTGCTCGTCGACGGCGGTGACGTCGAACGTCGCGGGCCGCGCCGCGTGCGTGAGGAGGATTCTAGCCACCGATGTACGACATCTCGATCCGCGAGGGCTTCGGCGTATTCGCCGTGCGGACCTCGGAATAGCGGTCGGCCCGCCGCCGCCAGATCGCGGCGATCGCGTTTTCAATCTGTGCGTCGGAATACGGTTCACGCAACAGTGCGCGCAGGTCGTAGCCGGCGTCGGCGAACAGGCACGTGTACAGCTTGCCGTCGGTCGCGAGGCGCGCGCGCGTGCAGTCTCGGCAGAATGCCTGCGTCACCGACGCGATGACGCCGATCTCGTGTCCGGTGTCGCGATAACGCCAGCGCTGCGCCACCTCGCCGGCGTAGTTCGGGTCGACGGGCTCGAGCGGGAATTCGCTATCGATCGCCGCGACGATGTCCGCCGCCGGTACGACGTGGTCCATCCGCCAGCCGTTCGTGTGTCCGACGTCCATGTACTCGATGAACCGGACGATGTGGCCGCTGTCTCGGAAATGGCGGGCGAGCGGGACGATCGCGTGCTCGTTCATGCCGCGCCTGATCACCGCGTTGATCTTGATCGGGGCGAGGCCCGCCGCCGCCGCTGCGTCGATGCCTTCGAGCACGCGCGCGACCGGAAAGTCGACGTCGTTCATCGCCCGGAACGTCGGGTCGTCGAGCGCGTCGAGGCTTACGGTCACGCGTGCGAGCCCGGCGTCGCGCAGCGCACGGGCTTTTTTCGCGAGCAGCGCGCCGTTCGTCGTCAGCGTGAGATCGACGCCGTCGTGCGCGGCCAGCATCGCGACCAGCCGCTCGAGATTGCGCCGCAGCAGCGGCTCGCCGCCGGTCAGGCGAATCTTGCGCACGCCGAGCCCGACGAAGATGCTCGCGACGCGCGCGATCTCCTCGAACGTCAACAGCGCGGTGTGCGGCAGGAACGGGAAGTCGCGACCGTAGACGTCCTTCGGCATGCAGTACACGCAGCGGAAGTTGCAGCGGTCGGTGACCGAGATCCGCAAGTCGTGCAGCAACCGATTGCGCGTGTCGACCGGCGGCGAATGCGCAACGGGCGCCGATGCTTCCGCCGCGGCCCGCACGAACGCCTCGCGCGCGTCCATCGTGGACGCGGCGCGAAGGTCGGTGAGCGGAATCACGGAGGCCATGGAAGCGGTTGTTCGTGTGCTGAGCGGTTGCCTGGCAAGTGAGTTTTTTCGCGTGCCCTCTGCGGTTCATGTTAGCAGAGCGACAGGAGGCGATCGGAGCACGGAGGTATGATCGGCCATGCCGTTCGTTTGTTCGGTTGAACGTGCGATAAAAGGAGGGAAATGAGGCCGCAGACGAAGGCCATCGACGTCATCATGGAGCGGGTTCCGCTCGCGAACCGGTGGGTCAGCGAACGCTGGCAGCCGGCGGCAGTCGAAATCGTCGAACCGCGCGCCGACGCGCCCGCACCGCGGGACCTCGTACCGGGAGCCTGCGAGACTATGCCCGCGGACGCGAGTGGCAATCGCTGGCGCTGCAAGGGATTCGAGCTCGAGTTGCACCCGACGGAGGCCGAAGGCTATTTCCTCAACATCACCGCTCCCGAACCGCGTGTTTTCGTGATGTGGCGAATGTTCGACGATGGTGGCATGCCGCCCGCCCGGCCCGTGCTCGCGACGCTCTCCTACAACGAGGCCAGCCGCTTCATGGACGCAAGCGAGCAGGTGGACGGCGCGCCGCTGCCGTCCGAGATCGCCGAATGGATGCGCGCGTTCGTCGCCGAGCACTACAAGCCGGAACCGCGCAAGAAGCGCAAACGTAACGATCCGGTTGGCGACGCCGCCGCCGGCAAGGCGTCGCGCAATCGATGAAGCCATGACCAACCGTTCATCGGAAGACAAGCGTTTCTCGCTGCGCCGCTGGTCGCAGCGCAAGGCTGCGGCGCGCGCCGCGCCCCACGCTGACGCCGAGCCTGGCGATCACCCGCACGCCGCGATCCATTCAGCGAGTGCGGCGAGTGTCGCGGCTGCGCCGATCGAAGAGCGCAGCGGGCCGCGGTCGGTCGACGTGCGCGCGCCTGCGAGCCCGCTGGAGGCGCCTGCTCGGGACGCGGCGCCTGCGCAACCGGCGGCATCTTCGCCAGCGCCTGCGTTGCCGTCGCTCGATTCGCTCAGCATCGAATCCGATTTCACGCCGTTCATGCAGGCCGGCGTCGACGACTCGCTGAAGCGCGGCGCGCTGAAGAAGCTCTTCAGCGATCCGCGCTTCAACGTGATGGATGGGCTCGACGTTTACATCGACGACTATTCCAAGCCTGATCCACTCGACCCTGCGATCGCGCGCACCCTCGCGCATGCGCGCTACATCTTCAACCCGCCGCCGACGCGCGTGACGGCCGAAGGGTACGTCGAGGATATTCCCGAGGAGGAGCTTCAGGCGGCCGCGCGCAACGCCGAGTCCGAAGCGGCGGGCGAGCCGGACGTTGCCGCGCAGGACGCCGCGGCGGCACTGCCCGGTGTGCAGCCACAGGATGACGCCGTGTCGTCCATCACCCGGCAGCAGGACGCCGTTGTCGCAACCCTCGCGCATCAGCAGGACGATGCCATGCCAACCTCCAAAGCAAAGCCCGAAGTCGCATGATCGCCGACAAGACGCTCGCCCTTTGCACGTGCAACGGCACGATGCCACTCGACTGCGATGCGCTCGCCAGGGCGGGCGTCGACGTGCCGCACGTGCACACGGCGATGTGCCAGCGCGATCTCGCGCGGTTCAAGGCGGATGCGCGCGGTGACATGCTCGTCGCCTGCACGCAGGAGCGCCGACTGCTCGGCGAAATCGCCGAGGAATCCGGCGCTGCGACGATCCGTTTCGTCAACATAAGGGAAGCCGCCGGCTGGTCGGCCGAGGCGCCTCACGCGACGCCGAAGATTGCGGCGCTGATCGCGGCCGCTGCGCTGCCCGATCCCGAGCCCGTGCCGAGCGTCAGTTACGAATCGTCCGGGCAGCTGCTGATCGTCGGGCCGCTCGATGCCGCGCTGCGCTGGGCCGATGCACTCGCGCCGGCGCTCTCGGTCACCGTGCTCGCGACGGAGGCAGCGCGCGATGCCGAGTTGCCGTCTGCGCGCACGTTCCCGGTGCTCTCCGGCCGGCTCGACCGATTGAGCGGCTGGCTTGGTGCGTTCGACGCCGAGTGGACACAGCAGAATCCGATCGATCTCGACCTCTGCACGCGCTGCAACGCCTGCGTATCCGCATGTCCGGAGCATGCGATCTCGTGGAATTTCCAGGTGGACCTCGATCGCTGCAAGGATCACCGCGCGTGCGTCGCCGCGTGCGGGGCGATCGGCGCGATCGACTTCGACCGGCGTGACACGGCGCGCAACGCCCGCTTCGATGCGGTGCTGGATCTGCAGTCCGAGCGCGCTTTCAAGCAGCATCAGCCGCCGCAGGGTTATGTCGCGCCCGGCGCAGATCCGCTCGCGCAGGCGAAGGCGGCCGCCGAGCTCGCGCTTTCGATCGGCGAGTTCGAGAAACCGAAATACTTTGCGTACAAGCCGTCGATCTGCGCGCACAGCCGCTCGCAGAAGCCCGGCTGCACGCAGTGCATCGACATCTGCTCGACGCTCGCGATCCGTCCGGACGGCGATCACATAACTGTCGAGCCACATCTTTGCATGGGCTGCGGCGCGTGCACGACGGTATGCCCATCGGGTGCGATCACGTACGCGTATCCGACGGCAGCCGACCTCGGCGCGCGGATCCGCACGCTGCTTGGCGCGTTCGAGCGAGCCGGCGGGCGCGATGCGGCGCTGCTGCTGCATGCGGCGGACGCCGATCCTGCGCTCGCAGCGCTCGCGCGCCATGGCCGCGGCCTGCCGGCGCGCATCCTGCCGATGGAAGTCCATCACGTCGCATCGGTCGGCATCGACCTGTGGCTCGCCGCGCTCGCATGGGGCGCGGCCGGCGTCGCGGTGCTCGCCACGGGCCGCGAGGCGCCGCAATACCTGGATGCGCTTCGGTTCCAGATGTCCATCGCGCAGACGATCGCCAACGCGCTCGGCTACCAGGGGGTGCATTTCCGCCTGATCGACGCGAACGCCGCGGATGCGGGCGCGGCCTTGTGGAGCTGGCAGCCGGCGCTGCCTCCGCGGGTCGCGGCCACGTTCGCCGCTACGGCCGACAAGCGACGCACGCTCGGATTCGCATTCGACCATCTCGCGCAGCATGCGCCGGTGCCGCAACGGACGATTCCACTAGCGGCCGGCGCGCCGTTCGGCGCGATCACCGTCGACCGCGATCGCTGCACGATGTGTCTCGCCTGCGTGGCGTCGTGCCCCGAGGCGGCGCTGCTCGACAATCCGGAGACCCCGCAGCTTCGCTTCATCGAAAGCAACTGCGTCCAGTGCGGTCTTTGTGCCAACACCTGTCCCGAGCAGGCGATCGCGCTGGTGCCGCGGCTCGATCTGACGCCCGAGGCCCGCGCGCCGCGCGTGCTGAACGAGGCGGTGATGTTCAACTGCACACGGTGCGGCAAGCCGATGGGCACCGAGAAGCTGGTGCTGGCGATGATCGAGCGCCTGCGCACGCATTCGATGTTCGCGGGCGCGGACAGCCTCGCACGGCTTCGCATGTGCGCCGATTGCCGGGTCGTCGATTTGATGACCAACGAGAAGACGGCGGATATCCGCAATCTCTGAAGACAGGATCGAGGATCCGGGGATCGAGGATCGGAAAACTGAGGCGGGGGAACATTCGGCGTGCTCCGAATATCTGTTCTGACGTGCTGGCGGGTGCGATGACGATCGATGACACTGATGGAGCGGCGGCGGATGCCGGTCGAGCACCGCCTGGCGCTGTCCCTCGATCCTCTACCCTCGATCCTCGATCTTCCATTCCCGATCCTCGATCCTCCATCCCACCTCCCAAAGCCGTCGCCCTCGGCCACCCGCTGTCCCCGGAGGACCGCGGCCGCGCCGATTTCTATGCGCTGCTCGCGCGGCTTTATGCGGGCCCGCCGGATTCGTCGCTGCTGCACGCGATCGCACAGGCGCCAGCGCTGGAGGCCGAAGGGCCGATCGCCGCCGCGTGGGAGCGGCTGACGGCGGCAAGCGGGGCGATGGACGCCGCCGCGGCGGAGCAGGAATACACGGACCTGTTCATCGGCGTCGGCAAGTCGGAAGTGAACCCGCATGGCTCGCACTGGGTCGCAGGCGCGATGATGGAGCGGCCGCTCGCCGAGTTGCGCGCAGAGCTCGCAGCACTCGGACTCGGGCGGCGCGCCGGCGTAACGATGCTGGAAGACCACCTGTCCGCGCTGTTCGAGACGATGCGGCTGCTGATCGCGGGCGGCGAGGGTCGCGCGCCCGTTCCCGTTGCGACGCAGCGCGCCTTTTTCGAGCGCCACGTCGGCCGTTGGGCATTTGCATGCTGCAGTGCAATAAGGGAAACAACTATTGCCAACTACTACGCCCGCGTAGCAGAATTCACGGAACAATTCATGGCGCTGGACCGCGACGCACTCGCCATGGACTAAGTCATATGCGTTCGGAACCTGTTTCGGAGGAGCACCATGAGCGATCCCTCGCATCGCGCCCCGGCCGGGGTGCAGCCGCTTCCCGCACGCACGCCCGATACGAATCGACGCCGCTTCCTGATGTTCGGCGCAGGTGCCGCAAGCGCGGCAGCCGCGGCGCCGGTCATCGCAGCGACGCCTGCTGCGGTAATCGCCGAGCCGCTTGCGACACCCGAGTCGCAGGGCTACCAGGAAACGCAGCACGTGCGCGACTACTACGCGACAACGCGCATTTGATTGCATGACTCCCGCGTCGCGGGTGTTTGCATCGGCAAGTCGAGGCTAATTTCAGTTCTTCAGCAGGAGAAGAATCATGCTGCTCACGCGCAAATCCGATTCCGCCCGCGTCGCCGGTCCGCGGCTCGCCCGTACGATGGGATCGCGGATCGCGACGATGGACCGCCGCGCGTTCCTGAAGCGCTCGGGCCTCGTCGCAGGTGCCGGTGCGTTCGCCAGCCAGCTGCCGTACGGCACGATGGGCAAGGCCGAGGCCGCTGACGAATCCTCCAGCGTCAAGGCCGAAGTCCATCGCACCGTGTGCACGCACTGCTCGGTTGGCTGCGCCATCGACGCGGTCGTGGAAAACGGCGTGTGGACGCGGCAGGAGCCCGTGTTCGACTCGCCGATCAACCTCGGCGCGCACTGCGCAAAGGGCGCATCGATCCGCGAGCACGGGCACGGCGAACATCGGCTGAAGAGCCCGATGAAGCTCGTCAACGGCAAGTACCAGAAGATCACCTGGGAGCAGGCGATCAACGAGCTCGGCGACAAGCTGCTCGCGATCAAGAAGGAGTCGGGCCCCGACGCCGTGTTCTGGATCGGCAGCTCGAAGCACAGCAACGAGCAGTCGTACCTGCTGCGCAAGTTCGTGTCGTTCTTCGG
>DATEIQ010000035.1:0-5309 GCA_035278845.1 Casimicrobiaceae bacterium
CGTCGTCGGGCCGGGCGCGCTCGGCGTGATTCGTCCTTCGGCGGGGCTCGACGCGACCTGGTGCGCGCCGACGGCACTGCCCGGACGGCTCGGACTGATCGCGCAGTCGGGCGCGGTCGCCGCCGCGATGCTCGATTTCGCCGTGCCGCTCGGGATCGGATTCTCGTACGTGATCTCGCTCGGCGGCGGCATCGACATCGGCTTCGGCGAGCTCCTCGACCTGCTGCTTCAGGATTCCGTCACCGACGGCATCCTGCTCTATGTCGAGGAAGCGGGCGACACGCGGGCATTCGTGTCCGCGCTGCGCGCCGCCGCGCGCACGAAGCCCGTCGTCGTGCTGAAGGCGGGGCGCTCGCTCGAGGCGCGTGCCGACATCTCGCCGGACGCGGTGTTCGACGCGGCGCTTTCACGCGCAGGCACCGTGCGCGTCGAGACCTATACGCAGCTGTTCGCCGCCGCCCGCATCCTGGCGCGCGGCCGTGTGCCGCGTGGCGACCGGCTCGCGATCGTCTCGAATGGTCGGGGCCCGGCGCTGCTGGCGGCCGATCGCGCGGCTCAGCACGGCATCGCGCTCGCCGCCTTCGCGAGCGAGACCTCTGCGAAGCTCGGCACGCTGCTCGCGGACGAAGCGCCGCACGCGAATCCGGTCGACGTGCGCGATTCGCCGCCCGACCGCCACGCCGCCGCCGTGGCGGTGGCGCTCGACGATCCCAACGTCGACGTCGTCGTAGCGTTGCACGTGCCTCGTCCGAACACCAGCGCAATGGAGGCCGCGCATGCGCTCGCCGACGTGGCGCGCGACCACACCAAGCCGGTGCTCGCCTCGTGGCTCGGCGCGATCGACCGGCGCGAAGTGCACCACGCGCTCGAAGCGGGCGGTGTCTCGAATTTCTTCACGCCGGAGAATGCGGTCGACGCGCTTTCGTTCATGGCGTCGTATCGCAACAACCAGGCGTGGCTGCTCGAGGTCCCGGCGCCGCAGCCCGAGCCCCAGCCGCTCGATTTGTCCGCGGTCGAGGCCTTGCGCGCTCGCCTCGACGAGCAGAAACGGACACGCCTGACGCTTGGCGAGTCGCGCGAAGTGCTCGCCGCATTCGGCATCGGCCGTTTCGCGGTCGTCGCCACGCTCGAGCAGGCGATGGAAGAAGCGCATTCGCTGCACCTTCCGCTGACGCTGGAATTCGACACCGACGAGCCGATGGCGCCTGCGGCACGGCGGGCGATTCGCGTTCGGCGTACGTTGCCGAAAGCGTGGGCCGAGCTCGCGGCGCTTGCTGCCGCAGGGCCGCCGTCCGGATGGACAGGCCGATTCGTCCTGTCGGAGGCGGCGCGTGAGGGCGCAGCCGGCGACGTGGCGCTCGGCATTGCCACCGATGCGCGCTTTGGTCCGGTCATCTGGCTCGGACCGGGGAACGTGCCGCACGGACTTGCGCGTCACCGCTCGCTGATGCTGCCGCCGCTCAATGCGCGCCTCGCCGGAGATCTGGTCGGCGCTGCCGCGGCACCCGCTGCATCGGCGCTCGCGCCCGCGATGATCGACGGGCTCGTGGCAACGCTGACGCGCATTTCCGCGCTCGCGTGCGCGCTGCCTTGGGTGCGCAAGCTAACGCTCGACCCCGTGATCGTCGCCGGCTCGCGCGTCCACGTCGGCGACGTGAGCTTCGACGTCGAGCCGGCGCGCAAGCTGCTGCGCGGCTACCCGCACATGGCGATCCATCCGTACCCAGTCGAGCTGATCGGCGACGTCACGCTGCGCGACGGCACCGTGCTGCACGTGCGGCCCATACGACCCGAGGACGCCGATCTCGAGCGCGCGTTCGTCAACGGCCTGTCCGAGCAGACGCGGTATTTTCGTTTCTTCTATCGCCTGGCCGAGCTCACGCCGGCCATGCTCGCGCGCTTCACGCAGGTGGACTACGATCGCGAGCTCGCGCTGGTTGCACTTGCCGCGCAGGGCGACGAACCGCAACGCTTCGTCGGTGTCGCGCGCTACATCGCGAACCCCGACCGGGCGAGCGCCGAATTCGCCGTCGTGACGGCCGACGTGTGGCAACGTCGCGGCGTCGCACGCGTACTGATGCGCGGGCTGATCGTGTGCGCGAAGCGCCGCGGCTTCACGCAGATGACCGGATCGATCCTGAGGGTCAACGAGCCGATGCTCGAATTCGTGCGCTCGCTCGGCTTCGTGCTCGAAGACGATCCGGAGGATCCGGCACAGATGATCGCGACGCTCGCGCTCGGCTGACGCGCGCTTGCGCGCTCCTGCTGCGCAGTCCCGATCAGCTGCCGGCTTTCGTCGCCGCGCGGCTCGATGTCGTCGCCGGGCGGCTCGGTGCCGATGCGGCCTTGCCTTCCTTCTTCGCGGCCTGCTCCGTCGACTGCGCGAGCTTCAGGTGCTCTTCGAGCGTCGGCAGCGTCGATGCGGCAAAGGACTTGACGTCCGCATCCTTCGCTTTCTTCGCTTCGGACTTGAACTCGCTCACGTCCTTCTTGTGATCGGAAACCATGTGCTTCATGTACTCGCGGTCGAACTCGGCGCCCGACAGCTTCGAGAGCTTGTCCATCTCGCGCTGCGTCGAGCGGTCGAGGCCCGTCGGCAGGTTGACGCCCTTCGACGTGGCGAGCGCCTTCAGCTTGTCGTTGGCCTTCGAATGATCGTCGACCATCCGCTGGCCGAACTGCTTCACGTCGGCGGACCCGGCCTTCTCGGCCGCCAGCTTGCCGAGCTCGACTTCCGCCATTCCGCCCCGAGCGGCTTTTTCCATGAACTTGCGATCGCTGTCCGACACGCTCTCCGCCGTCGCTTTGGCGGTCGCGTTGTTCGAGCCCATCCGGTTCGTGCCGGTCGCGGGCGTTTGCGCGCCGACCGCTGCGGCAACAACGAGCAATGCGACACCCGCGATCCACGCGGGCATTGGAAGACGGGCGTGCGACATGATGCTCCTCCGACTCGGTTAAAGGTACCTCGTCGTCTCTGCAATATCCGTGCGGAGTTGTTGCGCGCTGCGCCCCCCGTACCGGCACGAACGTGATCGATTTGCGGGCGTCAGATTTACCGGGCCCGTTGTCAAAGCGCAGCAGTTGCTGTCACTCAAAACAAAACGTCCCGGGGGTGCCGGGGCGTTGGGTTCAAACGCTTGGAGCTTTTACTCGCCTTCCAGGAAGCTCCGCAGCTTCTCCGACCGCGACGGGTGCCGCAGCTTCCGCAGCGCCTTCGCCTCGATTTGCCGGATGCGCTCGCGCGTGACGTCGAACTGCTTGCCGACTTCCTCGAGCGTGTGGTCGGTGTTCATCTCGATGCCGAAGCGCATCCTCAGCACCTTCGCCTCGCGCGGCGTCAGCGTGTCGAGGATGTCCTTGCACACGTCGCGCAGCGACGCGTTCACCGCGGCCTCCGACGGCGCGACCGTCGACTGGTCCTCGATGAAGTCGCCGAGGTGCGAGTCGTCGTCGTCGCCGATCGGCGTCTCCATCGAGATCGGCTCCTTGCTGATCTTCAGGATTTTCCTGATCTTCTCTTCCGGCATCTCCATCTTGACGGCAAGCGTCGCCGGATCGGGCTCCTGCCCGGTTTCCTGCAGGATCTGCCGCGAGATGCGGTTCATCTTGTTGATCGTCTCGATCATGTGCACGGGGATGCGGATCGTGCGCGCCTGGTCGGCGATCGAGCGCGTGATCGCCTGGCGGATCCACCACGTCGCGTACGTCGAGAATTTGTACCCGCGCCGGTATTCGAACTTGTCGACCGCCTTCATCAGGCCGATGTTGCCTTCCTGGATCAGGTCGAGAAACTGCAGGCCGCGATTCGTGTACTTCTTGGCGATCGAGATCACCAGGCGCAGGTTCGCCTCGGTCATCTCGCGCTTCGCCTTGCGCGCCTTCGCCTCGCCCGTCGACATCTGCTTGTTGATCTCCTTCAGGTCCTTCAAGGGGATCATCACGCGCGTCTGCAAATCGAGGAGCTTCTGCTGCTGCTCGACGATCGCCTGCCGATACTTCGCGAGCTGCTCGCTGAACGGGTGATGCGCCGACACTTCGCGGTCGATCCAGCGCAGCGATGTCTCGTTGGCGGGGAACGCCTTGATGAAGTCGGGGCGCGGCATCCCGCCCTTGTTGACGACGAGGTCCTGGATCTTGCGCTCGTGCTGGCGGATGTTGTCCACCTCGGTGCGCACCTGGTCGCAGAGTTTTTCCACCATCCGCGCCGAAAAGCGGATCTGCATCAGCTCGGCCGAGATCTTCTTCTGCAGGTCGAGGTACTTCGGCGCCTTGTGGCCGTCCTTCTGCAGCACGGCGAGCATCCGCGTGAACAGCTTGCGAATCGTGCCGAAGCGCTCGAGCGCGGCAACCTTGAGACGCTCGAGGTTCTCGCTCTCGACGACGCCCGGATCGGCCTCGTCCTCTTCGTCCTCGATCTCCTCGCGCTCGTCCTCGATCTGCGACAGCTGCTCGTTGAAGTCGAGCAGGCCGTCGACGACGTCGTCGATCTTGAGCTCGTCCTTGCCGATCTTGTCCGCGAGATCGAGGATCTGCGTCACCGTCATCGGGCACGCGGAGATCGCGAGGATCATGTGCTTCAGACCCTCTTCGATCCGCTTGGCGATTTCGATTTCGCCTTCGCGCGTCAAAAGCTCGACCGAGCCCATCTCGCGCATGTACATGCGCACCGGATCTGTCGTGCGGCCGAACTCGCTGTCGAGCGTCGACGCGGCGGCTTCGGCTTCCTCCTCGACGTCCTCGGCAGGCACCGTGGGCGTCGACTCCGACATCAACAGCGTCTCGGCATCCGGCGCTTCATCGTAGACCTGGATGCCCATGTCGCCGATCATCGAGATGATGCCCTCGATCTGTTCGGCGTCGAGAATGTCGTCGGGGAGGTGGTCGTTGATCTCGGCGTACGTGAGGTAGCCGCGCTCCTTGCCGAGCACGATCAGCGTCTTGAGGCGTCGCTTGCGCGCCTCGACGTCAGCGGGCGTCAGCTCGCGCGGTGCAACGTCGGCCTGCTTGCCGTTACGCCCCTTTTTGTGGGCGGCGTCTTCAGCGCGCTTGCCGGCAATGCGCGCGGCGATTTCGCCCGCGGACGGCTTGTGCGCGGGCGCCTTGGTCGAAAGGTTCGCGGCGGCGGGCTTCACGACCGCCTTGTCTGCCTTGCCAGCCGGCGCCAGCTTGACCGGCTTGACGATCTTGGCCTTTGGCGCCGGCTTGCCGGCTGCGGGCCGAGCGTGCTTCGCGGCCGGTGCCGCTTTCTTTGCCGCCGGCTTGCGGGCGGGCGGGGCGGCGCGGTGCTTGGCCGCAGGCCGCTTGGCTGC
>DATEIQ010000036.1:0-4512 GCA_035278845.1 Casimicrobiaceae bacterium
ATGGCGCTCGACCTGATTCGCGATGCCGAGGGCGACGTGCTCGGCCTCACCGCGCTCGAGATGGAGACCGGCGAGGTCATGGCGCTCGAGGCGAAGGTGACGGTGCTCGCCACCGGCGGCGCCGGGCGCATCTTCGCCGCGTCGACGAACGCGTTCATTAACACGGGCGACGGCCTCGGCATGGCCGCGCGCGCGGGCGTGCCGCTCGAGGACATGGAGTTCTGGCAGTTCCATCCGACCGGCGTTGCAGGCGCGGGCGTGTTGATCACCGAAGGCGTCCGCGGCGAGGGCGGCATCCTGCTGAACGACAAGGGCGAGCGCTTCATGGAGCGCTACGCACCGAATCTCAAGGACCTCGCGTCGCGCGACGTCGTCAGCCGGTCGATGGACCAGGAGATCAAGGAGGGTCGCGGCTGCGGCCCGCACAAGGATTACGTGCTGCTGAAGCTCGATCACCTGGGGCCGGACGTGATTCTCAAGCGGTTGCCGTCGATCCGCGAGATCGCCATCAAGTTCGCCAACGTCGACCCGATCAAGGAGCCGATTCCCGTCGTGCCGACGATCCATTACATGATGGGCGGCGTCCCGACGAACATCCACGGCCAGGTCGTCGTGCCGAAGGATGGCGATTCGAACCGGGTCGTCGAGGGGCTCTATGCGGTCGGCGAATGCGCCTGCGTATCGGTGCACGGCGCCAATCGGCTCGGCACCAATTCGCTGCTCGACCTGCTCGTGTTCGGCCGCGCGGCGGGCGACCACATCGTCGGCGGCAATGTGCGCGCGCGGCCGCACAAGTCGCTGCCGGCCGATGCGGGCGAGCTGTCGCTTGCGCGGCTCGCGCGCCTCGATGGCGCGACGTCCGGCGAGAGCGTCGCCGAAGTCGGCAACGAGTTGCGGCGCACGATGCAATCGCACTGCGGTGTCTTTCGCAACCAGCAGCTTCTCTCGGAAGGCGTGCACAAGGTGATGGAGATTTCCGAGCGCGCGGCGCGCACGGCGATCGCCGACAAGAGCCGCACGTTCAACACGGCGCGCGTCGAGGCGCTGGAGCTCGAAAACCTGGTCGAGGCCGCGAAAGCGACGATCGTGTCCGCCGAAGCGCGGCGCGAGTCACGCGGCGCGCAGGCGCGCAGCGACTATCCCGACCGCGACGACGCGAACTGGCTCAAGCACACGCTGTGGTATCGCGACGGCAACCGTCTGGACTACAAGGCCGTGAACATGAAGCCATTGTCGGTGGAAGCGTTTCCGCCGAAGGCGCGAACGTACTGAGCTTCGCATATGGGCGCCATGCTGCGTTGCTGCTCGCTCGCGATCCTCACGTACGTTCGTGTACGCTCCGGTCGCTCGCTCCGCGGCGCCTTGCCTGGCGCCCATCTGCTCGCTCATTTCGTCCGCGCCCGGCGCCGCAGCCACAATTTCCTATGAAATTCCGCATCTACCGCTACGATCCCGACAAGGACGACAAGCCGCGGCTGCAGGAGTACGACATCGCGCTCGACCCGCACGACCGCATGCTGCTCGACGCACTGATCCGCCTGAAGACGATCGACGACACGCTGTCGTTCCGGCGCAGCTGCCGCGAGGGCGTTTGCGGCTCGGACGCGATGAACATCAATGGCAAGAACGGGCTCGCGTGCGTCACCAACCTCAAGACGCTGAAGGAGCCGGTCGAGCTGCGGCCGCTTCCCGGGCTGCCGGTGATCCGCGATCTGATCGTGGACATGAGTCAGTTCTTCAAGCAATACCATTCGATCAAGCCGTACCTCGTGAACGACACGCCGCCGCCGGAGCGGGAGCGGCTGCAGTCGCCGGCGGATCGCGAGGCGCTCGACGGGCTCTACGAGTGCATCCTGTGCGCGTGCTGCTCGACGGCGTGTCCGTCGTTCTGGTGGAATCCCGACAAGTTCGTCGGCCCGGCGGGACTGCTGCAGGCGTATCGGTTCATGGCGGACAGCCGCGACCGCGACCTGAACCAACGGCTTGACAACGTCGAGGATCCCTATCGGCTCTTCCGGTGTCATTCGATCATGAATTGCGTCGACGTCTGCCCCAAGGGACTCAACCCGACGTTCGCGATCGAGAGAATCAAGGACCTGCTGGTGAAGCGGACGGTTTAGGGCAGGCGGAAGCGATGATCGATGCGCTGCGGCTCAACCGGATCCGCTGGCGTTGCCGCCGGGGCATGCTCGAGAACGACCTGGTACTGACACGGCTCCTCGACCGGCATGGCGCTTCGCTGAGCGAGGAAGACGTCGCGAAGCTCGATGGACTGCTCGACCTGTCCGACAACGCGCTCTGGGACCTGATCGCGGGCCGCGCCGAGCCCGATCCTGCGCTGGCCGAATTCGTCGCGCGACTGCGCGCGCTGTAGAAAGATTGGCGTCAACCCGTTCTTGGAAGGACGTTCGATGACCGACCGCACCGCAACCCTCCAGTTTTCCGATGGCTCGCCGCCGGTCACGTTTCCCGTGCTGTCCGGCACGATCGGCCCGGATGTAATCGACATTCGCACGCTGTACGGCAAGACCGGGAAGTTCACGTACGACCCCGGATTCATGTCCACCGCCGCATGCAGCTCGGCAATCACGTACATCGACGGCGACAAGGGCGAACTGCTCTACCGCGGCTATCCGATCGAGGAGCTCGCCGTGCGCTGCGACTACCTCGAGACGTGCTACCTGCTGCTGTATGGCGAGCTGCCGAACTCGGCGCAGAAGCAAGATTTCGTGAGCCGCGTGACGAATCACACGATGGTGAACGAGCAGATGCAGTTCTTCATGCGCGGCTTCCGGCGCGACGCGCATCCGATGGCGGTGCTGACCGGTCTGGTTGGCGCGCTGTCGGCGTTCTACCCCGACTCGATCAACCTGAACGACGCACACCAGCGCGACATCTCGGCGATCCGGCTGATCGCGAAGATGCCGACGCTGATTGCCATGGCCTACAAGTACTCGATGGGCCAGCCGTACATGTATCCGCGCAACGAGCTTTCGTATCCGGCGAACTTCATGCGGATGATGTTCGCGACGCCGTGCGCCGATTACGAGGTGAACGACGTGCTGGTGCGCGCGCTCGACCGAATTTTCATCCTGCACGCCGACCACGAGCAGAACGCATCGACGTCCACGGTGCGGCTGTGCGCATCGTCGGGTACGAACCCGTTCGCCGCGATCGCGGCAGGCGTTGCGTGCCTCTGGGGTCCCGCGCATGGTGGCGCGAACGAGGCCGCGCTGAACATGCTCTACGAAATCCAGGCGCAGGGCGGCGTCGCGAAGATCGGCGAGTTCATCGCGCAGGTCAAGGACAAGCAGTCGCACGTGCGCCTGATGGGCTTCGGGCACCGTGTCTACAAGAACTACGACCCGCGCGCCAAGCTGATGCGCGAGACGTGCTACGAGGTGCTGGGCGACCTGGGCCTCGGCGACGACCCGCTGTTCAAGCTTGCGATGGCGCTCGAGAAGATCGCCCTCGAGGACGATTACTTCGTTCAGCGGAAGCTGTATCCGAATGTCGATTTCTACTCGGGCATCGTACAGAAGGCGATCGGGATCCCGGTGCAACTTTTCACGGCCATTTTCGCGCTCGCGCGCACCGTGGGCTGGATCGCGCAACTCAATGAGATGGTGTCGGATCCCGAGTACAAGATCGGGCGGCCGCGGCAGTTGTTCACCGGGGCGACGCGCCGCAGCGTCAAGCCGATCGCGCAACGTTGAGGGCACCACGATGGGCACCATGCAGGAGTTCGCTGACAGCACCACTCTTTTCGGCAGCAACGCGCCGTTCATCGAGGAGCTCTACGAATCGTATCTCACCGACCCGGCGAGCGTCGCGGACGGATGGCGGAAATACTTCGACGAGCTGCGCGGCGACGCGGCCGACGTTCCACATGCCGCCGTCGTCGAGTCGTTCCGCGAGCTTGCGCGCAACCGTCGCGTCGTCGGCGCGATGGTCGACGAGACGACGATGCACAAGCAGGTGCTCGTGCTGCGTCTCATCAGCAAATTCCGCACGCTCGGGATGTTTCACGCCGACCTCGACCCGCTGAAGCGGCAGGAGCCGGCGTACATTCCCGATCTCGACCTGCGCACGTACGGCTTCACCGACACCGACCTCGACACGTCGTTCGACGTCGGCTCGTTCAAGGCGGGGCCCGCCCGGATGCGGCTGCGCGACATCATCGACGCGCTGAAGGAAACGTACACGCGCACGTTCGGCGCCGAATACATGTACATCTCGGACACGCCGACGAAGCGCTTCGTGCAGGAGCGCATCGAGCCGATCCGCTCGCGGCCGAACTACAGCGCGGACGAGCGCAAGCACATTCTCGAGCGCCTGACGGCTGCCGAGACGCTCGAGCGATATCTGCATACCAAGTACGTCGGCCAGAAGCGCTTCTCGGGCGAGGGCGGCGATTCGATGATCCCGATGCTCGACCACCTGATCCAGCGCGCGGGCGCGGCAGGCGTGGGCGAGCTCGTGCTCGGGATGGCGCATCGCGGCCGGCTCAAC
>DATEIQ010000037.1:0-11812 GCA_035278845.1 Casimicrobiaceae bacterium
GGGACGAAGGCCCGTCATCTCGAGGTCGATCCAGATCAGGCGATTCGGGTCCTGGGGCATGGGCTGCAAGCGTAGAATGACGCGATCAATTTAGCATGAGCGTCGCAAAGGCCGCAGGGCGCCTCGCGCGACGCAGACCTCGCGTGGCGTCGACCTTCACCGTCGTTTTCGTCGCCGCACTCCTGGCGACACTTGCGGTCCGGCTGTGGCTCTCGGCACGCCAGATCGCGCATGTCCGCGCGCATCGCGAGACGGCGCCGCCTGCGTTCGCCGACCGCGTCGGCGGCGCGGCACACCGCAAGGCCGCGGATTACACGGTGGCGAAGCAGCGGCTCGGCATTATCGAGACGATCGTCGATGCGCTGGTGCTCGTCGCCATTACACTCGGCGGCGGGCTGGCATGGCTGTTCTCGGCCACCGAGACGCTCGCACTACCGGCGCTCCTGCGCGACCTGCTGCTGCTCGCCGGCGTCGCGCTGGTCGGCGGCGCGGTCGCGTTGCCGTTCTCGTGGTGGCGAACGTTTCGCATCGAGGAGCACTTCGGCTTCAATCGCACGACGCTTCGCGTGTGGATCACCGACCTCGTCAAGGGATTGGCGGTCGGCACGGTGCTCGGTGCTCCGCTCGCTCTCCTCGTGCTCTGGCTCATGAAGAGCGCGGGCGCCGCGTGGTGGATCTACGCCTGGCTCGCATGGATGGCGTTCCAGCTTCTGATCCTCGTGCTGTACCCGACGGTAATCGCGCCGATGTTCAACAAGTTCTCGCCGCTGCCCGCGGGCGACGCGCGCGAGCGCATCGAGCGGCTGCTCGCGCGCTGCGGGTTCCGCGCGTCGGGCCTGTTCGTGATGGACGGCTCGAAGCGATCGGGGCATGGCAACGCGTACTTCACGGGCTTCGGGCGCGCGAAGCGCGTGGTGTTTTTCGATACGCTGCTCGCGCGGCTCGCACCGGAGGAAATCGAGGCGGTGCTCGCGCACGAGCTCGGCCATTTCCGCCTGCGGCACGTCGTCAAGCGCATCGTCTGGTCTGCCGTGCTCTCGCTCGTCTTTCTCGGGCTGCTCGCCTGGCTTGCGGGTGCGCCGTGGTTCTACGCGGGCCTTGGCATTCCCGACGCCGACGTCGCGGCAGCAATGGCGCGTCCCGGCGTGGCGCTCGCGCTGTTCATGCTCGCGCTTCCCGTGTTCACGTTCGCGCTCTCGCCGGTGTCGGCTGCGTATTCGCGTCGCCACGAATTCGAGGCCGATGCCTTCGCTGCCGAGCATGCGTCGGCCGCCGCGCTCGTGGCGGCGCTGATCAAGCTCTACGAGGACAACGCGGCGACGCTCACCCCGGACCCGATCCATTCGGCGTTCTACGACTCGCATCCGCCCGCCGCGGTCCGCGTCGCGCGCCTCCGGTCGCTCGTGGCGGATCCTGCATGACAGGCGCGCGGCTTCGACGCTTGCTGAGTGGCGCCTTGCTGGCCGCCTCGACGGCCACGCTTGCGCAGCAACTTGCGCCGTTCGCGAACGGCGATCCGGCGCAAGGACAGGCACTGGTCGACAAGGACTGCAACGAGTGCCACATCCGGCAATTCGGCGATCGCGACCGGATCTTCACGCGTGCGGACCGGCGCGTGATGACGGCGCAGCAACTTCGTGCGCAGGTCGCGTTCTGCAATACGCAGCTCGCCACCGGTTACTTCCCGGAAGAGGAAGAGCACGTCGCCGCGTGGCTCAATCAACGCTACTATCACTTCAAGCCATGACGCCTACGCCGAACGCCGCGCCCGACCTCGCCACGCTGGCCGCCATGCACTGCAAGGCCGGTGCGCCGCGGCTCACGCCCGCGGAATTCGCCACGCACCTGCAGACGCTCTCCGGGTGGATGGAGGCGGGCGGTGGCATCGAAAAGATGTACGCGTTCGCGGATTTCCACGAGACGATCGGCTTCGTGAATGCACTCGCGTGGATCGCGAACCACGAGGACCACCATCCCGATCTGCGCGTGTCGTACAACCGCTGCGTCGTCGCCTGGTCGACGCACGACGCGGGTGGCATTACTCGGAACGACGTGGTCTGCGCCGCGAAAACCGATCGTCTCTACACTGGGTGAGCGGCCCCGGTACTCGCCGAGGCACGCGCGCGAGCCTTGCGACGGGCCTCGTCGTCGGCGCGCATCGGCGCCGATACGCCGTCGAGGTCGATAGCGGAGAAACGCTCGACTGCGTGCTGAAGGGCCGCGCGATGACGCCGGTGTGCGGCGACCGCGTCGAAGTCGTGTCCGACAGGACCGGAACGGTCATCGTCGCGATCGAACCGCGCCGAACCCTGTTCTATCGCTCCGACGCATTTCGCGAAAAGCTGATCGCCGCGAACGTCACGCAGGTTGTCGGCGTCGTTGCGCCGGACGTCGCCGCGGACGAGGATCTGCTGAACCGCTGGATCGTCGCCGCCGAGACCGAGCGCTGCCGATTCGTGCTGGTGCAGAGCAAGGCCGACCTTCCGGGCACGGACGAATTCGCGGTGCGCTTCTTGCGCTACGCGGCGCTCGGGTATCCCGTCGTGACCGTTTGTGCCCATCGCGATGTCTCGCCGCTCGCGCGATGGATCGCCGGCCAGCATACAGTGCTGATCGGCCAGTCCGGCGTCGGCAAGTCGACGCTCGTCAACGCACTCGTTCCCGACGCTGGCGCACGCATCGGCGTCATTTCCGGCGCCTTGCACAGCGGGCGTCACACGACGACGTCGACCGCGCTCTACCGCGTGCCCGGAGACGACGGGTGGCTCGTGGATTCGCCCGGCATGAAAGTGTTTGGGCTCGCGCATTGCGCGCCGGAGACCCTGGTGAACGCGTTCGTCGAATTGCGCGAGCTCGCGCCGATGTGCCGCTTTCGCGATTGCCGCCACCATCGTGAGCCGGGATGCGCCGTGCAGGCGGGGGTCGTCGCAGGTGCCGTGGCCCCGCAGCGCGTGGCGCTTCTGCAGGCGCTGATCGGCGAGGCCGAGATGGCGCGCGATCCTGCGCGGTGAGCGTGCAGTCCCGCGCGGGGAAAGGGTGGTCAGGCCGTCCAGTTCGCGAGCGACAACAGGAACACGAGCAACAGCCACACGATCAGCGCGCGCCATACGAGGCCCACGGCGGAAGGCAACACCTCCGCCTCGACCGTGTCGCCCATGCCGACGTCCGGCCGCGGCTCGGCCCCGCCGTCGACGCCGGGCACCGGACCGCCGAGTTGAACGCCGAGCGCGCCACCTCCGGTCGCAAGCAGGATGCCGCGCGTTTCGCCGCCGTACGCCGGCGGCCAGGAGCGCGCCTGCGTGCGCCAGCAATACACGGCATCCTCGAAATCGCCGACGACCGCGAACGACAGCGCCGTCAACCGCACCGGAATCCAGTCGACGACGGCCAGAAGCTTTCGGGCGGGCTGTCCGAACACGAGCAGCGAGCGCGTCAGCGCGGACATGTCTTCGCCGGGTACTGCTCCCTTCCATTGCGAAGCGGTCAGCATGATGGCGCGGTAGAGAACGGGGCCGATCGGCCCCGGCAGCACGACGAACCAGAACAACACGGCGAACACCTGCCGGTACGCGTCGATCATTCCACGCTCGATCGCGAGGCGTGCGACGTCCTGACTCGAAATGTCGCCGGTGGCCGTGCCGCGCCAGTTGGCGAGCGCACGCCGCGCGGTGACGATGTCGCCGCCCTTCAGCGCCGCGATGATCGTCGAGATCGCGTGGCTGAAGTGACGAAAGCCCATCAGCAGGTACAGCACCGCGATGTCGACGGCAAGAGCGGCCGCCGGGTGAATGCGTTCGGCGAGCCACCATGCGAGCCATGCCACCAGCACGGGCGGGACGATCGCAAGCGCCGTGGCAACGATGCCCTGGCCCAACGTGCCGCCATTCAGCCACTGCTCGATGCTGCGAACGTAAGTGACGTATGCACGCTCCACGCGCGCACGCCACTCGAACGCGCGCCATTGCTCGAGCGCGAGCGCGACGACGATCGCAAGGAGGTTCATTGCGCAGCGTTTGGCGCGAGGCTAGCCGTTCGAGGGACGGAGAAGCTCGAGCACCTGCGCCGGCAGCGGTACGGGACGCCCTGTGGCCCGATCGGTCCAGACCATGCGCGCGGCGCCGTCCGCGTAGCGCTTTTCGCCGACCATGAGGTCGTAGTAACTGCCGATGCTCGTGCGCCCGGGGTCGCCGATGGACATGCGCACGTCGACGTCAGCCGGATAAACGAGTGGGACGGTGAAGTTGCAGGAAGCGTTGACGATCACGGGGCCATGGCCGTCGTCGTAGCCCTGCCCGCCGGCCAGCGCATAGATCCATTCGATCCGCGCCTGTTCCATGTAGCGGAAGTAGACGGTGTTGTTGACGTGGCCGAGCATGTCCATGTCGCCCCAGCGCAGCTTCTGCAGCGACGTGTGAACCAGCACGCGATGTTCGCTCAAGGCCCGTCCGGCATACGCATTCGAACGTGTCATTATAATTGAGCACTTTGCGCGCATCGCCGCGCAACGGCTGCCGGAGTGGCCACGATGACGCGCGAAGCGATGGAGTACGATGTGGTGATCGTCGGCGGCGGCCCTGCGGGACTCGCCGCGGCGATTCGCTTGAAGCAACTCGCCGCGGAGGCGGCGCTCGAGATCTCCGTCTGCGTGCTCGAAAAGGGATCGGAAATCGGCGCGCACATCCTTTCCGGCGCCGTGATCGACCCGCGCGCGCTGAACGAGCTGCTGCCCGACTGGAAGACGCGGGGCGCGCCGGTGACGACCGAAGTCACCGAGGATCGCTTTCTCGTGCTTACACGCGAGCGTGCGTACCGCATTCCGCAGCGCCTGCTGCCGCCGCTGATGAACAATCACGGCAACTACATCGTGAGTCTCGGCAATCTGTGCCGCTGGCTCGCCGAGCAGGCGGAGGCGCTCGGCGTCGAGATCTATCCGGGATTCGCCGCGACGGAAGTGCTGTACACCGCCGACGGCCGCGTGCGCGGCGTCGCGACGGGCGACATGGGCGTGGCGAAGGACGGCACGCACAAGCCCGACTATCAGCCCGGCATGGAGCTGCACGCGAAGTACACGCTGTTCGCGGAAGGCTGTCGCGGATCGCTCTCGCAGGAGATGATGCAGCGCCACGGATTGCGCGACGGCGTCGATCCGCAGAAGTACGGCATCGGCATCAAGGAGCTGTGGCAGGTGGCGCCCGAGCAGCACCGGCCGGGACTTGTCGTGCATAGCCAGGGGTGGCCACTCGACAGCGCC
This sequence comes from Casimicrobiaceae bacterium, assembly GCA_035278845.1. GTDB lineage: Bacteria > Pseudomonadota > Gammaproteobacteria > Burkholderiales > Casimicrobiaceae > VBCG01. The sequence goes on from DATEIQ010000037.1 coordinate 5,252, forward strand.
ACCGGCGGCGGCTCGTTCATCTACCACTACGGCGAGCAGCTCGTCGCCGCCGGCTTCGTCGTCCATCTCAACTATAAGAATCCGCATCTTTCGCCCTACGACGAATTCCAGCGCTTCAAGCTGCACCCGGCAATCCGCCCGACGTTCGAAGGCGGCAAGCGCATGATGTACGGCGCGCGCGCGATCAACGAGGGCGGCTTGCAATCCGTACCGCGCCTCGCATTCCCCGGCGGTGCGCTGGTCGGATGCGCGGCGGGCTTCGTCAATCTGCCTCGCATCAAGGGCTCGCACAACGCGATGAAGACCGGAATGCTCGCGGCGGAAGCGGCGTTTGCCGCGCTGGGCGCCGGTCGCATGCACGACGCGCTCGCCGATTACGACGCGTCGTGGCGCAAGTCGTGGGTTTATGACGACCTCTACAAGGTCCGCAACGTGAAGCCAGGCCTGCGTTTCGGCATGTGGGCCGGCACCGTGCACGGCGGTGTGCACATGTGGCTGAACGACCTTGGACTCGGCGGGCTCTTGCCGTGGACGCTGCATCATCGTCGCGCGGATCACGAATCGCTCCGACCCGCGACCGAAATGCCGCGCATCGACTATCCGAAGTACGACGGCACGATCACGTTCGACAAGCTGTCGTCCGTGTACCTGTCGAACACGAACCACGAGGAAGACCAGCCCGTTCACCTGCAGTTGCGTGATGCGGCGATTCCGGTCGACGTGAACCTGCGTATTTATGATGGACCCGAAGCGCGGTACTGCCCCGCTGGCGTGTACGAGTTCGTGCCGGTGGAACGCCCGGCTTCCCAGGCGCTCGACGATGCACCCCCGGCGCCGACGCCCAACGGCGCCGCTTCAACACTGCGCTTGCAGATCAACGCGCAGAATTGCGTGCACTGCAAGACCTGCGATATCAAGGATCCGCGGCAAAACATCCACTGGGTGCCGCCCGAAGGGGGCGGCGGACCCAGTTACCGCGGAATGTAAACGAGTCGGGCAGCCGTTATACGCGCGGCTCGCCGTTGCGGTTGACGAGAATGGTCGCGCCCGGAGCCACCGTCATCTGCACACGGTGCTCGCGTCCTTCGAACATGTACGTGACGTCCCAGTAATCCGGATTGTCATAGCGCGTCACGTTCGTGCAGTGCTGAACGTCCTGCCCGTACCCATGTCCGCTGCCGACGTTGCTGCCGATGGCCGCGCCGGCCACTGCGCCGCCTGCGGTCGCGATGTCCTGCCCGTGCCCGCCGCCGATCTGATGGCCGAGAATGCCGCCGATGACCGCGCCGGCGATGGCGCCCGGCACGTTGGCGTTGTACTCGCGCCGTTCGACCCAACAGCGCTGTTCCGGCGGCCCGACGACCGCGTGTACCGACGTCACCGGCGCCTCGAACAACCGCTCGCCGTCACGGCGCTGATAGTCGCCGCTCGCGACGTATCGGGGATTGTCGTTGTAGCCATAATGCTCGACGGCGCGCATCGACGAAATGCGGTTGCCGAGCCCCATGGCACGAAGCGATGGATAGTCGCCCGGTCTCAGCACCGCGCATCGGCCTTCGAAACGCGCGTCTTCACACAACTGCCAATCGCCGCCGCGCACGACGGCTGACGAGGCGAAGTCGTTGAAACCCCGGCGCTCCATGTTCCGGATGTCGCGGTCGGCCGTGAACGACTCGCCGCGGAAGTCTTCACGCGAATAGAGCGTCACATCGGCCGCCGCTTGGCCTGCGACGACGAGCCCGACGATCCCCAACGCAGTTTTAAGCGCATTGCTCATACGATACCTCCGTGTTGTGCACGAAATGCAGCACGGTCCACGGTACCGCAGGGCTCAGGCGACCCGCTGTCGGAGGCGCGTTGGAGACGTTGTAAGACATTCGCCCGTGCGGACGGGCGGAAGGGCATGCGTGTCGCAACAGGGCGACGAAAGCGATCTACCTGGGCAGCCATGCGGCGCCGCGCACGCCGCTCGAATCGCCATGCAAATGTCGCACGAGCTCAGTGTCGACGCGATCGCTGAAGACCCAGTGCGTCCACAGCCGCGGTACCGATCGGTACCAGCGCTCGACGTTGGACAGCCCGCCGCCCAGCACGATTACATCGGGATCCACGATGTTGATCACGTGTGCGAGTGCGCGCGCGAGCCGGTTTTCGTAGCGAACGAGCGTTGCATCGCATTCCGGATCGCCGTCGCCCGCACGTGCGACGATCGTTTCCGCGGTAAGCGTTTCGCCGGCGCCGTGCGCGCGATGGTCGCGGACGAGTCCGGGGCCGGATAGCCATGTTTCGACACAGCCATGTTGACCGCAGAAGCACGCGGCGCCGGGTCGCTCGTCGTCGTTCGGCCACGGCAACGGGTTATGTCCCCATTCGCCGCTGATCGCGTTGCGGCCCTCGAGCACGTGGCCGTTCACGACGATCCCGCCGCCGACACCGGTGCCGAGAATGACCCCGAAGACAATGCCGGCCCCGCGTCCGGCGCCATCGGTTGCTTCGGATAGCGCGAAGCAGTTGGCGTCGTTGGCAAGCGCGATCGTGCGGGCAAGCCGCGTCTCGAGATCGCGCTTCACCGGCATCCCGTTCAGGCAGACGGAGTTCGAGCCACGCAACAGGCCGGTCGCGCGCGAAAGCGATCCCGGCGTGCCGATGCCGACGCTCGCATCACCGCGCGCGACGCCGCACTCGTGCTCGACCTCGGCGACGAGTTGCGCCACCACGTCCAGGATCGCATCGTAGTCGTCGCGCGGCGTCGGCACGCGGCGGCGCATCCGCTCGCCGCCCTCGTCGTCGAGCGCGATGATCTCCGTTTTCGTTCCGCCGAGATCGATGCCGATGCGCAGCGGCGCGGACGCGGTGCGCACAGGCGCGTCGATGCGCGCGAACACTTCGGTTTCCCCGGCCTGCCGTTTGGCAACTTCGCCGCGCGTTTCGAGATGCGACAGCGCGCTGCGAACCTCGTCCGCCGTGACGGATGCAACCGCACCCACCGCCCATCCGGTGATGCCCTCGACGGTATCGGCCGCGGCCGGATGAGTGGCGAGGTAGCGCCGGATCGCATCGAGCAGCGTTTCGTGCCGGTTCGCGCGTTCGCCAGGTTCGTGCGCCATCAGCAATCCCAGGTTGACGTTGCGATCGCCATACGGAATATTACCGGGTCGCGAGTTCCGCGCGTTCGCGGCATGGCGAATCGGCGCGGTACTGGGACAGGGAGGAATCCATGATCAAGGGCTTGCATCGCCTGCGCACGCTTGCGCGCGCCGGAGTCACGACAGCGGGGCTTGCCGCAGTCGTCTTCGCCGGGAACGCTTCGCCCGCGTTCGCGCAATTGAACGTCATCTGCCCGGTGCAGGCCGAATGGTGCACCCTCGCCGCCACCGAGTTCGAGCGCGAGACCGGCATCAAGGTCGCGATGACGCTCAAGGGCTCCGGTGAGTCGCTTGCACAAATCGTGGCGGAAAAAGCCAACCCCAAGCTGGACGTGTGGTTTGGCGGTACAGGCGATCCGCACCTGCAGGCCGCGGAACAGGGACTGCTCGAAGAATACCGCTCGCCGATGCTGAAGGACCTCCAACCTTGGGCGCGCAAGCAGGCCGAGCAGTCCAAGTACCGTACCGTCGGCATGTACCTCGGCGTGCTCGGCATCGGCTACAACACCGAGCTTCTCGCAAAGAAAAACGCGACCGCGCCCGCATGCTGGCGCGATCTGATCAAGCCGGAATTCGGGAACGACGTGCAGATGGCGAACCCGAACGCGTCGGGCACGGCTTATACCGCCATCGCGACACTGGTTCAGGTCTTCGGTGAGGACGAGGCATTCCGCTACCTGAAGTCGCTGCACAAGAACATCAACAACTATCCGCGCTCGGGCGTCGGCCCGATCAAGGCGGCGGCGCGCGGCGAAACGCTCGCGAGCGTGAGCTTCATCCATGACGTCGTCACCGAGGCGCAGGCTGGCTTCCCGGTGAAGGCTGCGGCACCCTGCGAAGGCACCGGCTACGAAATCGGCTCGCTGTCGATCGTCAAGGGCGCGCGCAACCTCGAGAACGCGAAGAAATTCTACGACTGGGCGCTCACGCCGAAAGCTCAGGCGCTCGGTGCGCGGGCGAAGCAGTTCCAGCTCCCATCCAACGTAGCCACGCCGGTTTCTCCGCTGTCGCCGAAGGTTTCAGAGATCAAGCTGATCGACTACGACTTCGCGAAGTACGGCACCACGGCCGAGCGCAAGCGGCTGCTCGAGCGCTGGGACCGCGAAGTGGGCTCGCAGGCCAAATGATCCGCCTGCTCGTTTTCCTCGCAGCAGTAGCGTCGCCCGCCGCCGGCGCGCAGGGTCATCTGAACCTGTATTGCAGCTCGCCCAACACCGCGTGGTGCCAGGGCATGGCCGTAGGGTTCGAAAAGGCCACCGGCACGCGGGTCGCGGTGGTGCAAAAGGCAACCGGCGAAATGTTCGCTCAGGTGAAAGCGGAAGCGGCCAATCCGAAGGGCGACATCTGGTGGGCAGGCGCCGCCGATTCTTACCTGCAGGCCGCCGAGGAAGGGCTGCTCGAGGAATACCGGTCGCCGAACGTCGCCGAGCTTTATCCTTGGGCGGCGCGAATCAGCGAGATCTCGAAAGGACGCGTTTCCGGCGTGTACGGCGGCATCATCGCGCTTGGCTACAACACCGAAGTGATGACACGCAAGAAGCTGCCCGTTCCGAAGTGCTGGAAGGACCTCACGAACCCGGTCTACAAAGGCGAGATCATGCTCGGCAACCCGAACTCCTCGGGTACCGCGTACCTGATGCTCGCGACGATCGTGCAGGTGTTCGGCGAGGACGAGGCGTTCCGGTATCTGCGCGCCGTGCATCCGAACGTCAACCAGTACGCGCGCTCCGGCATCGGTCCGATGACGGCTGTGACGCGCGGCGAAACCGCGCTCGGGAGCACGGTTTTGCACGGCGTGATCAATGAAATTGTTCGCGGCTTTCCCGTCGAGCCCGTGCTGCCGTGCGAAGGCGTTGGCTACGAAGTCGGCTCGGTTGCCATCATCAAGGGAACGCGCAACGCCGAGGCCGCGCGCAAGTTCGTCGACTGGGCGCTTTCCGTCGATGGTCAGAAGGTTGGCCTCGACGTCAAGGAGTATGCGATTCCGACGAACCGCAACGTCATGCTGCCGCCACAGGTGCCGCCGCTCACCGCGATCAAAGTGATCGACTACGACTTCGCGAAGTATGGCTCGTCGGCGGAACGGAAGCGACTCCTCGAGCGCTGGGAAAAAGACATCAACGCCGCGCCGCGATGAAGCGCAATCGCCGGCTCGCCCTCGGCTGGCTGGCGCTCGGCGTTGCGGCGTTTGCGCTCGCGCCGTGGTACGCGCTGCCCGACGGCGTGCTGCACATCGCCTGGCTCGCCCGCTATTTCGGCAAGGACAATGCGCCGGGAATCGTGCAGGCGACACAGCATGGTCGCACGTGGCTGCTGCCGCTGGCGTTGTTGCTGCTCCTCGGCGTCTATTTCGCGACCACGCTGACATCGCGCGCAGCACGCTCGAACGCGCTGATCGCCATCGGCGCGATCGGCTTCCTGTACCTGCTCGCACAAGGCTTCGCGATCGGCGCACGCGGCTTTTCGTATCCGTGGCTCGCCGTGGCGTTCGGGCCGCTGGCCGCCGGACAGTACGGCATGGGACTCGGGGCGGCGCTCACCGCGGCCGCGTTCGCGATGACGTTCGCGACCGGCATCGCCGAGCGCGGCGCGTTCCGCGGGGACGCATTTGTCGCGTGCAGCGTCGTCGCCGTGAGCGCGCTGGTGGCGGCGTTCATTTTCTATCCCGTCGTCACCATCCTGATTCAGGCCGCGCAGGATTCCGACGGTGTATGGTCGCTGACCGCGTTCGCCCGGCGACTCTTCACCGAAAAAATCTGGGGCCTGGGCTGCCTCGCCGGCGGCACACGGTGCGGCGTCGCCTGGAATACGCTCGTGCTCGCGATCCTGTGCGCGACGATTGCAACCGGTCTCGGCCTCGCGTTCGCGCTGATCGTCACCCGCACCGGCTTTCGCTACAAGAAGTCGCTGCGCGTGCTGTCGGTGCTGCCGATCATCACGCCGCCGTTCGTGATCGGCCTCGGTCTCATCCTGATCTTCGGCCGTTCGGGCGTCGTCAATCAGTTCCTGGAGTGGGCCTTCCACATCGAACCGACACGCTGGATCTACGGCCTGCAGGGCGTGCTGGTCGCGCAGGTGTTCGCGTTCACGCCAATCGCCTTTCTGGTACTGATCGGTGTCGTCGAAGGCGTCTCGCCGTCGCTCGAAGAGGCGGCACAAACGCTGCGTGCCGACCGTTGGCGCACATTCATCGACGTGTCACTGCCGCTGATGCGGCCGGGGCTCGCGAATGCTTTCTTGATCACGTTCATCGAGTCGATCGCGGATTTCGGCAATCCGATCGTGCTCGGCGGCAACTTCGGCGTGCTCTCGACGGAGGTGTTCTTCTCGGTGGTCGGCGCGCAACTCGACCAGGGGCGTGCGGCGACGCTCGGCATCCTGCTGCTGCTGTTCGCGCTGGCCGCATTCCTCGTCC
>DATEIQ010000038.1:0-4173 GCA_035278845.1 Casimicrobiaceae bacterium
GGCCCAAAGCGCTGTCGCCAGCACAGCGACGAGCAGCAGGCGGCCCCGCGCGCTCGCGCGCGAGCCGACCGCGACCCGCAAGCCGAACACCAGGTAGACAGCCAGCGCGAGCCCGTAACTCCAGGCGGATGCAGTGGCAAAGAAGCTTGGGGTCACGGAATATCCCGGCGAATCGCGGCGGGCGCGCCAGCCCTCCTCCGGCGCGAGGCACGTCGCAAGTGCGTGGGCGGATCAGCCGAGGGCGGCGGATCGCGCGCCGGAACGACTTGCGGCTCGCGCCTGCGGCAATGCGGGCCGCGCCGCGGATTCCCCGCTATCGCGCTCCCTCGCCGAGCAGGACGACGCGCACGGTCTCGAAGAGAACGACGAGATCGAGCAGCAGCGTGTGGTTCTTGACGTAGTAGAGGTCGTACTCGAGCTTCCGAATCGATTGCTCCACCGTCGCGCCGTAAGAGTACCGCACCTGCGCCCACCCGGTGAGCCCCGGCTTGACGCTGTGGCGCACGGCGTAGAAGGGAATCTGCTCGGTCAGCATGGCGACGAACTCGGGCCGCTCGGGCCGCGGGCCGACGAAGCTCATCTCGCCCTTGAGCACGTTCAGAAGCTGGGGCAGCTCGTCGATCCGCGTGCGCCGGATCAGGCGGCCGACGCGCGTGATCCGGGCGTCGTTCGCCGACGCCCAGGCAGCCTTGCCGTCCTTCTCGGCATCCTGCGCCATGCTGCGCAACTTGAGCACGGTGAAGCTGTGCCCGCGGTAGCCGACGCGCTCCTGCCGATAGATGACGGGGCCGCCGCCTTCTGCGGCGATCAGCGCGACCGCGAGCAGCACGAGCGGGGCCGTGAGCACGATGAGGGCGGCGGACACGGCGAGATCGAAGCACCGCTTGACGATCGCACGGAGCGCGTTCTGACGGAATCCGTGGCCGTAGATCAGCCAGCTCACCTTGAGCGATTCGATCGGGACCTGTCCGTGCACGCGCTCGAAATAGCGCGCGAGATCCGTGACCTGCACGCCGCTTAGCCGGCAATCGAGCAGGCTGCGAAGCGGCAGCACGCCGCCGCGCTGCTGCCGCACGGCGACGATCACCTCGTCGATGCCGAGCTGGCGAACGGTCTCCTCGAGCGTCGAGCCGCGCGCGATCACGCGCGCAGGGGAAACGACGATCTCCTGGAGTTTCTCGAGCGCGTAAAAACCGACGAGCCGCACGCCGAGCGGATTGGTCGCGGTCAGCGACGCTTCGACGAGCCGCGCTTCCGGTCCGGTGCCGAGCACGAGAATTCGATGCGGGAGCAGCGTGGCGCAAAGGGGCAGGACGATCGCGTGCCTGACCAGCAACAGGCCGAGCAGCGCGAGCAGGATCGCGAACCACCATTCGCTCGCGAGCGGCAACGGCACGGGAAGCAACTGCACGAACAGCACCGCGAGCGGAATGCCGATCGCGGGCGCGAGCAGCACGCGGACGATATACGAGCCCGTCGTCAGCGCATTGCTGCGGCGATAGAGCCCGAACGCGCCGTTGAGGCAGACGATGATGACGGCGAAGAGGAACGCGATGAGCGCGGCGTTGTGGGTGTCGACGCTCTGCGCGCCGTCGGCGCGCAATACCAGCGTGATCGCGGCGAACAACCACGAAAGCTCGGCGCCGAGCTGAAACAGCGTGGCGCCCGAGACGTTCTGCCGCAACGAATTCAACGATGTCGCTCCGTGAGTGGGACGGGTGATACGCGCTTCATGCAGTGCATCGATTGCCGCAAAGTTTCGCGCAGCAAGAAGACGTGCGTGTTACAAAGGCGAACGATTCAGCAAGTAGCATGCCCGTGAATGCCGAAACGACCTGCGGGCAAATCGTGCCGGCTCATGCATCGGGCGAGCAACGGAATATTCCGCATCTGCGCGGACAGGTAAACCGCGAACCGCCAATCGGTACGCCGGGACACGACCTGTGCGTTACAGGTCGTTGCACCGACGCGGCGCAGCCGCGGCAACAAACAGGCGGTCGCGGCGTTGCAAAGATTACAAAGCGCGCGAAAGGTATCTGCGGCAGCGTTGATTATCCTGCTTCTTTTGTGACGTTGAACGTATCCTCAACGCGTCGTGAATCGATCTCCCGAGCGAGCGTATTCCCGGCTCTTCGAAACGATCAGTGCGGTTTTCGCGAGGCGGTTCCCTGATTCGCGCCTCATCCACCCGACGAACGCACGATTTTTCCGCTGTACGGGAATCGCGCACAGCGGTCGAGCTCTTCCGCGAGCATCCGCGTGCGCGCACGGCGTGAGCACGCCGACGCAAATGGCCCATCGGGAGCCTTGGCCTCGCCGCGCTCCAAGCGCGCGACGAATTCGGGAATGACGCGCAGCAACTCCTCGCGGGAATCGAGGCGCGCGCTTGCATCGGCGCCCGCGCGGCGCATCAGGTCGCCCGTGTCGCCGGCGGGATCGGTCAGCGCCAGGATCGGCCGTCCCGCGCGCAGGTATTCGTATGCCTTCGCCGGAATCTGGCTGTTGCAGTTGGCCGCCTGCATCAGCAGCAGCCCATCCACGTCCATCATCTCGCGTACTGCGTCCGCGTAAGGCACCGGCTGCGCGAGCGTGACGATGTCGGCGATGTCCTCGCGCGCGGCAAGCGATGCGAGGAGCGCGTCATAACCACTCGCGCGGAAGCGAAACTCGACGCGTCGCGCGTCGAGCATGCCGTCGCGCTTCAGCTTGCCGATCGCCGCGAAAAGCGGGGCCGGGTCGCGTTCGGACGGATAGACGATGCCGCTATGCAGGATGACGGTGCGCTCGCGCGGCGCACCGGCGTTCGCGCCGGCTGCGGCCGCTGCGAACATCTGCGGGCTTGCGCCGGCCGCCGCGAAAACCTCCTCGTCGTAGCCGTTTTCGACGAGCGCGTAGCGTTCGGCCGGAACATGCGGATAACGCTGCCGGTAATCGCGAATCGCGCCCGGCGACGTGAACAGCGCCCGCGCACAATGACGCAGCGCGCGCTCTTCGATCCATTCGAAGCTGCGGTGAATGCGCGGATCGGCCGGGTAGCCGTCCTGTGCCATGGGATCGCGAAAGTCGGCGATCCAGGGCAACCCGGTCAGGCGGCGCAGCGCGAGCCCGACCAGATGCGCCGTCGCGATCGGGTACGTCGAGAAGATCACGCCGATTCGCTCTTTCCGGATCAGCGCGAGGCCGCTCGCCACCGCGCCCGCGAACCACGACGACCAGCGATCGGGCAGCGCGAGCAGCGCCGGGTAGCGGCCGCGAATCGACAGATGGCGCGCGGTGTTGAGCGCGAAGGCGCGGTGCACGGAAACGCCCGCCGGGATTTCGCGGACGGACGCCATGTCGACGTCGTCATACGCGCGGGGATGCGCCGTCAGCACGACGGGGGTCCAGCCGAACTCCGGAAGATAGCGGCAAAACCGCAGCGTGCGCTGGATGCCGCTGCTGCCACGCAACGGTGGAAAGTGATACGCGATCATCAGCACGCGGTTCGTCATCGCGCACCGTCCGCGAACGCATGCTCGAGCCACTCGACCGTCAGGCGCTCGACGTCGCCGCGGCCGCGCGCCGACGAGCACGTGTGATCCGCGTCCGGCAGGTCCCGCCGCTCGAGCGTCGCCCGCGCGAGCAGCGCACTCCATTGCGGGTCGTTGCCCGCGTGCTCGATGAATTCACGCGCCGTCAGATCGCGGCCGCTCAGCAGAAGAAGGACAGGGCCCGCGAACCGGGCAAGACCATCGGCCATCCGGCGCTGAAAACTGCGCGCATCGGCTTCCGGCGCGCGCGGTTTTCCGTCGAGCATCAGCGAGAGGTTGCGGGCGAACGCACGGATCGCGCCGCGCACGTCGACGTCTCCGCGCGCCAGCTTGCGCCAGAACGCGGGATCGAGCGCGCGCTCGCGATAATAGTGCTTGATCTGCACGCGCGCGAGCGTCGCATCGGCGCGAATCCACGGATTGAGCAACACGAGTCCGGCGATGCGCGGATCGTGGCGCGCATCGCAATGGATCAGTGCCGCGGATGCGGCGTCGCACAGGCCGAACAGAACGACGCGATCGAGCGCGCACGCACCACTCAACGCGTCGATCGCCGCCGCAATGTCGTCGTCGAGATCGGTGAACGCGCGCATGGCGCCGGTCGAGTCGCCCGCGCCGCGGTGATCGAAGCGAAGCGCCGGAT
>DATEIQ010000039.1:0-16746 GCA_035278845.1 Casimicrobiaceae bacterium
ACGTGTCACTGGCTGTCGCGCTCGAGGAGATCGCGGCGGGCGACGGCGCGACGTCGACGATCGTCAGTGTGCAGAACTCCGTCGTCTGCGGACCGATCAACGCGTTCGGCAGCGATGCGCAAAAGGAGCGCTTCCTGCCGCCGCTCGCGCGCGGCGAGCTTCTCGGCTGCTTCTGTCTGACTGAGCCGCACACCGGATCGGACGCCGCAGCGATCGCGTCGCGAGCCGAGCGGCGCGGCGACGTGTACGTGCTGAATGGCGTCAAGCAGTTCATCACCAGCGGCGCGAATGCCGACGTCGCGATCGTGTTCGCCCGCACCGACAAGGGCGCGGGCAGCAAGAGCATTTCGGCGTTCATCGTCGACACGAAGAGGCCCGGCTTCGTCGTCGCGCGCATCGAGGAGAAGCTCGGGCAGCGTGCGTCCGACACCGCGCAGATCGCCTTGGAGAACTGCGAAGTGCCGGCGGCGAATCTGCTCGGTGCCGAGGGCGACGGTTACCGGATTGCGCTGGCGAATCTCGAAGGCGGGCGCATCGGCATTGCCGCGCAGGCGGTCGGCATGGCGCGCGCGGCGCTCGAAGCGGCGCTTGCGTACGCGCGCGAGCGGGAAGCATTCGGCAAGCCGATCCTCGAGCACCAGGCGGTGAACTTCCGTCTCGCCGACATGGCGACAAAGATCGAAGTCGCGCGGCAGATGGTGTGGCACGCGGCCTCGCTGCGCGATGCCGGGATGCCCTGCCTCGCCGAAGCGTCGATGGCCAAGCTCTTCGCATCCGAAATGGCCGAGCAGGTGGCCTCCGACGCGATCCAGATTCACGGCGGTTATGGCTACGTCGTCGATTTTCCGGTCGAGCGCATCTACCGCGACGTGCGCGTGTGCCAGATCTATGAAGGTACGAGCGACATCCAGCGGCTGGTGATCGGCCGCGCACTTGCGGCCGGCCGGCCGTGACGGACGGACCCGCCCCCGCCGCACCGCGGCTGGCAGTCGGCGACCGCTTCACGCGCCGCGCATCGTTCGACGCCGATTCGATCCGCAACTTCGCGACGCTGTGCGGCGACCACAACCCGCTGCACCATGACGAGCGAGCCGCCGCGGCAAGCCGTTTCGGGACGCTGATCGCCAGCGGGCCGCACGTCGTCGCGCTGATGATGGGACTCGACGCGACGTTCCTGTCGCGCGAAGCCGATGCGCTCGGACTCGGCTTCGAATTCCGGTTCGTGAAGGCCGTGCCCGCGGGGTGCGAGCTGACGCTCGAATGGACGATTGCCGGCATCGAGTACAAGGCTTCGCTCGACGGCGACGTCGTGAACGTCGAAGGTCGCGCCATCGACGATGCGGGCGTCGTCTACGTCACTGCGACCGGCCGCAATCTCGTTCGCCGCAGCGCAGCGCTCCGGGGTGTGGACTCGCTCCGGGGTGTGGACCCGCTCCGCTAAAAAGTCTCATTGAACGCAGGTTCGTACCTTTCGTGCCCAGGTCCAATCCCCCGTCCCCGATCTTGCGCTGAAACCATGGCTGCTCCGCTGCGCTTCCACTTCGATTTCTCTTCCCCCTACGGTTATCTTGCGTCGGAACGGATCGAATCGCTCGCCACGCGCCACGGTCGGGCCGTCGACTGGCGGCCGATGCTGCTCGGCGCGGCGTTCAAGGTCGCGGGCACGCAGCCGCTCACGTCGATTCCGCTGAAGGGTGACTACGCGCGCCGCGATGTGCCGCGCACCGCGCGCTTCCACGGCATCCCGTTTACGATGCCGGCGAAGTTTCCGATCGCGACGCAGGCGCCCGCGCGCATCGTGCTGTGGCAGCGGGGCATCGACCCCGGCGCCGGCGCGCCGCTCGTCCATGCGCTGTACCGCGCCTATTTCGTCGCGGGTCGCGACATCTCGGAGCCTGACATCGCCGCCGACGTCGCAGCGGAAGCGGGCGCCAATCGCGAAGGCGCGCGCGCAGCGATCGACGATCCGGAGATCAAGGAAGCGCTCCGCCGCGACGTCGAAGCCGCGATCGCGGCAGGCGTCTTCGGCTCGCCGTTCGTGTTCGTCGAGGGCGAACCGTTCTGGGGCCTCGATCGCTTCGAGCAGATCGAGCGCTGGCTCGCGAGCGGCGGATTCTGACGTGAGCGAGTTCGTGCTGCATTGCTTCGCGCAGTCCGGTAGCGCGTACAAGCCGGCGCTGATGCTGGAACTCGCCGGCGCCGACTGGACGCCGCGCTACGTCGACTATTTCGGCGGCGAGACGCGCACGCCGGCGTACCGCGCGATCAACGTGATGGGAGAAGTGCCGGTGCTCGAGCATGGTGCGCGGCGGCTGTCGCAGTCCGGCGTCATTCTCGACTATCTTGCCGATACGCTCGGCAAGCTCGGCCCCGCCGACGGCGACGAGCGCCGCGAGATCCTGCGCTGGCTGCTCTTCGACAATCACAAGCTGACGAGCTATACGGCGACGTACCGCTTCATGCGGACGTTCACGAAAGGTGCCGATCCCTCGCTGCTCGCGGAATTCCGCAAGCGCGCGGAGACCGCGTGGGGCGTTCTCGATGCGCACCTCGATCGACGCCGCTACGTCGCGGCGGATCGGCTGACGATCGCGGACATCTCGCTTTGCGGTTATCTGTTCTGGCCGGACGAGATCGGCATCGACTGGGACCGTTATCCGCATCTGCGTGACTGGCTCGCGCGCATCCGCGACGAGCCCGGATGGGTGCATCCGTACGCGCTGATGCCCGGCCATCCGCGGCAGGACGCGGCGTGAGCGGCGTTCGATGACTGCCGTTTGTTTTCGCACATCGAGGCGGAAAGGAAGATTCTTCCGATGATCGGCGTGCACGATCTGCCGCTGTTCGTCGCCGCGGGCCTGCTGCTCAATCTCACGCCGGGCCCCGACATGGCGTACATCGCGGCGCGCAGCGCGGCGGGCGGCTTTCGCGACGGCCTGGCGGCCGTGCTTGGCATCACCGCGGGTTGTTGCGTACACACGGTCGCAGCGGCACTCGGGCTTTCGGCGCTGCTCGCAACGTCGGCGACCGCGTTCGAGATCGTCAAATGGTGCGGCGCCGCCTATCTGCTCTATGCAGGCATGCGCCTGTTGTTTCGCGCGCGTGGCTTCGAAGCGCAGGCCGAAATGGAATCGCGTGCGGACACGCTGACGACGAACGAATCGGACACGGGTGCGCCGAATGGTTCCCGCCGTATCGGCGCGCTGCGCATCTTTCGCGAGGCACTGGTAATCAACGTGTTGAACCCGAAGGTCGCGTTGTTCTTCCTAGCGTTTTTGCCGCAGTTCATCGCGGCGGACGCGCCTGCCAAGTTCGCCGCGTTCCTGCTGCTCGGCGCGCTGTTCAATTTCAACAGTCTTTTTGTCAACGTGCCGGTCGCGTGGCTCGCGAGCCGCGCCGGTCGGCGACTGCGCGCCGCGCCCGGCGCGATGCTATGGCTTTCTCGCGCAACGGGCTGCCTGTTCATTGCGCTCGCAGCGCGGCTGTCGCTGCTTTCGCGCAACTGAACCGACCCTCGATCCTCGGCCACCGACGCTCCCCAGCCCCGAGCCCCCGGTCACGGACCCCACATCTCCATGCCGCCAATCGAATCGAAGCTCGACCCGCGCGACGCCACGTTCGCGCGCAATCGCGAGGTAATGGCGGCGCTCGTTGCCGACCTGCACGAAAGAATCGCTGCGATCGAGCAGGGCGGCGGCGAGACAGCCCGCGCGCGCCACGTCGCGCGCGGCAAGCTGCTGCCGCGCGAGCGCGTGCGTACGCTGCTCGATCCCGGCAGCCCGTTCCTCGAGCTCTCGCAGCTCGCGGCCTATGGCATGTACGACGACAACATCGCGTCGGCTGGCATCGTCACCGGCATCGGTCGCGTGTCGGGGCGTGAATGCGTGATCGTCTGCAACGACGCGACCGTCAAGGGCGGGACCTACTTCCCGATGACGGTGAAGAAGCATCTGCGTGCGCAGGAAGTCGCGCGCGAGAACGGCCTGCCCTGCATCTACCTCGTCGATAGCGGCGGCGCCAACCTGCCCAACCAGACCGACGTGTTTCCGGACAAGGAGCACTTCGGGCGCATCTTCTACAACCAGGCGACGCTGTCGGCCGCCGGCATTCCGCAGATCGCCGTCGTCATGGGCTCATGCACGGCCGGCGGCGCCTACGTGCCGGCGATGTGCGAGGAATCGATCATCGTGCGCGAGCAGGGGACGATTTTTCTCGCGGGGCCGCCGCTCGTCAAGGCGGCGACGGGCGAGACCGTGACAGCGGAGGATCTGGGCGGCGCGGACGTCCACACGCGCATTTCCGGTGTCGCCGATCACTTTGCGCAGAACGATCATCACGCGCTGGCGATCGCGCGCCGCATCGTCGGCAATCTCAATGCGAGGAAACAGGTCGTGCTCGACGTGCGCGAGCCGGTCGAGCCGCTCTATTCCGCCGACGAGCTTTATGGCGTCATCAACGCCGACATCCGCAAGCCGTACGACGTGCGCGAAGTGATCGCGCGCGTCGTCGACGGCTCGGACCTGGACGAATTCAAGGCGCGCTACGGCACGACGATCGTCACCGGCTTCGCGCGGATCTTCGGCTATCCAGTCGGCATCGTCGCGAACAACGGCGTGCTGTATTCGGAATCGGCGCTCAAGGCCGCGCACTTCATCGAGCTCTGTGCGGCGCGCCGCATCCCGCTCGTGTTCCTGCAGAACATCACCGGCTTCATGGTGGGCCGGAAATACGAAGCGGGCGGCATCGCGCGCGACGGCGCGAAGATGGTGACCGCGGTGTCCTGTGCGCAGGTGCCCAAGTTCACGGTCATCATTGGCGGCAGCTATGGCGCGGGGAACTACGGCATGTGCGGCCGCGCGTTCAATCCGCGATTCCTGTGGATGTGGCCCAACGCGCGGATTTCCGTCATGGGCGGCGAGCAGGCGGCAACGGTGCTCGCGACCGTGCGCCGCGACGGCATCGAAGCCAAAGGCGGCGCATGGAGTGCCGCGGACGAGGAGGCGTTCAAGGCGCCCATTCGCGCGCAGTACGAGCGCGAGGGTCACCCGTATTACGCGAGCGCGCGGCTCTGGGACGACGGCGTGATCGATCCCGCCGACACGCGGCGAACCCTCGCGCTCGCGATCTCCGCCTCGCTCAATCGGCCGATCGACGCCACTCGCTTCGGCGTGTTCCGGATGTGACGTCGTCCGCTGCCGGCCGCCCTCTGCGCCGCGATACGCGGCCGGCGGTATCGGCTATATTCGCTTGCTGATACGGGATCACTGAACATGCCGCGCAAAACGACCACGAAAGCGATCAGCAAAACGGCCAGCAAAACGGTAAGCAAGACGGCAAGCAAGACGGCAAGCAAGACGGCCAGCAAAACGGCCCGCAAGACGGCCAGCAAGACGGCCAGCAAGGCCTCCACCGCGGCGGCCAGAGCCGTCGAGGCTTGCGACGTCACGATTCGCAACGCGGTCGCGATCGTCACGCTGAACCGGCCCGACGTGCACAACGCGTTCGACGAGACGCTGATCGCGCGTCTCACCGAAGTCTTCACTGCGCTCGACGACGACCCCGACGTGCGCGCTGTCGTGCTGCTCGGCGCCGGTCGCAGCTTCTGCGCGGGCGCCGATCTCAACTGGATGCGGCGCATGGCGGCGTTCCACCACGCGGAGAATCTGGCCGACGCGAATGCGCTGGCAGCCATGCTGCGCACGCTCTACGCGCTGTCGAAGCCCACGGTCGCGCGCGTGCACGGGGCGGCGTTCGGCGGTGGCGTAGGACTCGT
This sequence comes from Casimicrobiaceae bacterium, assembly GCA_035278845.1. Classification (GTDB taxonomy): domain Bacteria; phylum Pseudomonadota; class Gammaproteobacteria; order Burkholderiales; family Casimicrobiaceae; genus VBCG01. Next base: position 5,774 of record DATEIQ010000039.1, read on the forward strand.
CGCGGCCTGCGACATCGCGATCGCGGCGCAGGACACGACGTTCGCGCTTTCGGAGGCGAGGCTCGGCATCATTCCGGCCACGATCTCGCCGTACGTGATGGAGGCCATCGGCGCGCGCCAGGCGCGTCGCTACTTCCTGACCGGCGAGCGCTTCACCGCCGCGGAGGCGTTTCGCATCGGCCTGTTGCACGACATCGTGCCGCTCTCCGAGCTCGACGATCGCGTCAACGAAATGCTCGGGGCGCTGATGATCGCGGGTCCTGCCGCGCAGCTCGAATGCAAGGCGCTGATTCGCGGCGTCGCGCACCGTCCGATCGACGCCGACCTCATCACCGGCACGGCGCTGCACATCGCCGACGTGCGCGCATCGCCGGAAGGCAAGGAGGGCGTGGCCGCGTTCCTCGAGAAACGCAAGCCCGCCTGGATGCCCGCTGACAAAGGTGACGCTTGAACGCGCTCGCCAACTTCGACACCTGGCAGCTCGTCGGCCTCGCTGCCGCGCTCGGCATCGCAAGCGGGCTGCGTCTCTACGCGGTGCTGTTCATCGTCGGCGCGGCCGGCTATTTGGGCTGGATCGCGCTGCCGCATGGCCTCGCGACGCTTTCGCATCCGCTCGTGCTCGCCGCCTCGGGCTTCATGTGCTTCGTCGAATTCTTCGCGGACAAGGTGCCGGGCGTCGATTCGCTTTGGGACGTCGTGCACACGTTGATCCGAATTCCGGCGGGTGCGGCACTCGCGGCCAGCGTGTTCGGCGATTCGTCGCAGGCGATGATGCTCGCCGCAGCGATTCTCGGCGGCACGCTCGCCGCCGGAAGTCACTTCACCAAGGCGGGCAGCCGCGCCGTCATCAACACGTCGCCCGAGCCGTTCTCGAACTGGGGGGCATCGTTCACCGAGGACGTCGCGGTCGGCGGCCTGCTGTGGCTCGCGATCGTGCATCCGCTCGTGGCGGGCATCGTCGTGCTCGCGCTGGTCGCGCTGATGATCTGGCTGCTGCCGAAGGCCTGGCGCGCGGCGCGGCGAATCATTGCGCGGCTGTCGGGATTCTTTTCGGGCAATTCACATGAGCACGGAGGCGCTCGACGATGAACGCGCACGGACACGGCTCCCGCACCGCGACACCCGGAGACGTCCCATGATCGGCCGCCACGTCGTCGTCGGCCTCGCTGCGGCCGCGTTTGCGAGCGTCACGGCGGGACAGGATCGCGCCGCGGCGCCCGCCCGCTACAAATGGGACTTGAGCGAGATCTACGCGTCGGACGCGGCCTGGGACGCGAGCCGCGCCGACCTCGCTGCCGACGTCGCCAAGCTGACCGCTGCGAAGCGCGAGCGGTTCGCGACGCCCGCCGAGCTGTTCGACGCGCTCGCGCTGCAGGACCGCATCGGCGAGCGCGCCTCGCGCGTGTCCGTCTACGCCAACCTGCGCCGCGACATCGACACGCGCGACGGACGCGGGCAGCAGATGCGCGAGCAGGCGCGCGAAGCGCGCGTGGCCGCAACCGCCGCGGCGGCCTGGATTCGGCCTGCGATCCTTGCGCTCGGCGCCGACGGCGTGCGCACGTTCGTCGCGCGAGATCCGCGCCTCGTCCCTTATCGGCATCCGCTCGACGACGCGTTGCGTTACGCGGGACACACGCTCGATGTGAAAGGCGAAACGCTGTTCGCGCAGACTGATCTGTTCGCCAACACCGGCGAGTCCGTGTTCTCGGTGTTCACGAACGCCGAGATGCCGTGGCCGACGGTTGCGCTCGCAAACGGTGAGAAGGTCCTGCTCGACACGAGTGCTTATGAAAAGCTGCGCGAATCGCCAAACCGCGATGATCGCATCGCCGTGTTCAAGGCGTTCTGGACGGCGTACGGTCACTATTCGGCGACGCTCGGCGCGACGCTCAACGGGCAGATCCAGGCGCATGCGTTCCGGAAAACGGCGCGCAACTTCGGCTCGTCGCTCGAGGCGTCGCTGTTCGAGGACAACATTCCGGTCGCCGTGTATTCGCAGCTCGTCGCCGATGCGCGTCGCAACTTGCCGACGCTGCACCGGTATCTGCGCCTGCGCGCCCGCCTGCTCGGCCTCGCCGACCTGCGCTACGAGGACCTGTACACGCCGATCGTCCCGACGTACGTGCGGTCGTTCACGCCGGACGACGCCGCAACGCTCGTCGTCCGCGCGGTTGCGCCGCTCGGCCGCGAGTACGCGTCGGTGCTCGAGGCGGGCCTGGCCGCGCGGTGGACCGACTGGTATCCGGCGCCGGGCAAGCGCTCGGGCGCGTACAGCACGATGGTCTACGGGCTGCATCCGTTTCAGCTGCAGAATTTCACTGGCAAGTATGCGGAGGTCTCGACGCTCGCGCACGAGTCCGGGCATTCGATGCATTCGTATCTTGCCGCGCGCGCCCAGCCGCATGCGACATGGCGCTATCCGACGTTCATCGCCGAGGTCGCGTCGACGCTGAACGAGAATCTGCTCGTCCAGGTGATGCTCGCACAGGCACAATCGGACGACGAACGTTTGTTTCTGCTCGGAAGCGAGCTCGAGCTCTTGCGCCAGACGCTGTTCCGGCAGGTGCTGTTCGCCGAGTTCGAGTTGCACATTCACGACCGCGTCGAGAAGGGCGAGCCGCTGACCGGCGAGAACCTGAAAGCGCTCTATCTCGACCTGGTGCGCACGTACTACGGCCACGACGCCGGCGTATGCACGGTCGATGCGCTGTACGCGAACGAGTGGACGTACGTCGCGCACTTCTATTACGACTTTTACGTATTCCAGTACGCGACGAGCGTCGTCGCGTCGATGGCGCTCGCCGATGGCATTCGCGAAGAAGCGCGCGTGGGTGGAACTTCGGCGCGCCGGGACGGCTACCTCGGCATGCTGCGCGCCGGGGGGTCGAAGTACGCCTACGACATGCTGCGCGACGCCGGCGTCGACCTTGCAACTCCGGCGCCCTTCGACGCGGCGATGCGCGAAATGAATGCGATCATGGACCGCATCGAGGCGATCGTCGCCGCCCGCGCACCGGCTGCGGGCACCGAAAGCCGCGCACCGGCGGCAGCCGTCAATCCCGGCGCGCCCGCTGCTCCCGACGCCCCCGCGAAGCGCTGACGCGTATGTTCACGCGCATCCTGATCGCCAATCGCGGGGAGATCGCGTGCCGCGTCGCGCGCACGGCGCGGCGACTCGGCATCGCCACGGTCGCCGTATACAGCGATGCCGAAGCGCACGCGCTGCACGTCGAAACCTGCGACCGGGCGTTTCGCATCGGCGCGGCGCCCCCGCGCGAGAGCTATCTGAACGGCAACGCGATCATCGACGTCGCGAAGCGGTCGGGTGCGCAGGCGATCCACCCCGGCTACGGCTTCCTGTCGGAGAACGAGGCGTTCGCCGCAGCATGCGCGCGCGCGGGGCTGGTCTTCATCGGTCCGCCGCCCGCCGCGATCGCGGCCATGGGCTCGAAATCGGCCGCGAAGGCGATCATGGCGTCGGCTGGCGTTCCCGTCGTGCCGGGCTATCACGGTGACGATCAGGATCCCGCACTGCTTGCGCGCGAAGCGGCACGCGTCGGTTATCCGGTGCTGATCAAGGCGGTGTCGGGCGGCGGCGGCAAGGGGATGAAGGTCGCGCAATCCGCGTCCGAATTCGCGTCCGCATTGGCGTCGGCGCAACGCGAGGGACAGGCTTCGTTCGGCGACGCGCGCGTGCTGCTCGAGCGCTACCTTTCGTCGCCGCGACACATCGAGATCCAGGTGTTCGCCGACACGCACGGCAACGCGATCCATCTGTTCGAGCGCGACTGCTCGGTGCAGCGCCGGCACCAAAAAGTGCTGGAGGAAGCGCCCGCGCCCGGCATGGGCGAGGCGCGCCGGCGCGCGATGGGCGAAGCGGCGGTGGCGGCCGCGAAGGCGATCGGCTACGTCGGCGCCGGCACGGTCGAATTCATCGCCGAGCAGGACGGCACGTTCTATTTCATGGAGATGAATACGCGGCTGCAGGTCGAGCATCCGGTGACCGAGATGATCACCGGCGTCGACCTCGTCGAATGGCAGCTGCGCGTCGCCGCGGGTGAACCGCTGCCGCGCGGACAGGCATCGCTCGCCATCGACGGCCATGCGATCGAGGCGCGCGTGTACGCCGAGGATCCCGACCGGGGCTTTCTGCCGTCGATCGGCCGCATCACGCACTGGCGGATGCCGGAACGCTCGGCGCGCGTTCGCGTCGACACCGGCTTCCGCGCCGGCGACGACGTGACGCCGTACTACGATCCGATGCTCGCGAAAGTGATCGCATGGGGCGAGGACCGCGAGCGAGCGCGCGCCTCGCTGATCGCGGCGCTCGACGGGTGCCAGATCGCCGGCGTGACGACGAATCTGGCTTTTCTGGAACGGGTTCTCGCGCACGAAGCGTTTGCCGCAGGACAGCTGACGACGGGGCTGATCGACGCGAATCGCGGCGCGCTGTTGCCCCCGCCCGGCCAGGCGCCGCAGCGCGCGCTCATAGCAGCCGCGCTCGCGGAATACGGCGCGATTCGCGATGCCGCCGCCGCAGCGGCTGCGACGTCGGCCGATCCGCATTCGCCCTGGCATTCGACCGACGCGTGGTGGAGCGGCAGCGCGGCGCACCGGTTGTCGTTCACATTCGACGATGGCGAGCATCGGCATGCCGTCGACGTCAAGCCGCAGGCCGACGGCACGATCACGCTTTCGGGTGCGGCGGACATGTCCGGCATTCGTGCGCAAATCAACGGCGACCGCGTCGCGATCGATCCGTCAGGCGGGGCGAGCGAAGACATCGCGACCGTCGTGCGCGACGGCGACGCGCGCCACGTCTTCGGCAGCGGGTTACGCGCCCGTCTGTCGCTCGCCGATTCCTTCACACATGCCGGCGACGAGATCGAGCATGCCGGGCATCTGGCGGCGCCGATGTCCGGCGCCGTGGTCGCGGTGATGGTGAAGCCCGGCGACGCCGTCGCCAAGGGCGCGGCGCTGGTGGTGCTCGAGGCGATGAAGATGGAGCACACGATCGTCGCGCCGGTTGCCGCACGCGTGGCGGCCGTGCATTTCGCCGTCGGCGACCGCGTCGGCGAGGGCGCCGACCTCGTCGACCTCGAAGACGAGGGCCCCGCGGACGGCAAACCTGCGGAGGACGTGAAATGAGCGAGTCGTCGATGCCGCGGACCGTGAGGCTGTGCGAAGTCGGCCCGCGGGACGGCCTGCAAAACGAAAAGGCGCTCGTACCGACCGACGTGAAGGTTGCGCTGATCGATCGGCTCACCGACGCCGGCTTTCCGGCGATCGAGGCGACGTCGTTCGTTTCGCCGAAATGGGTGCCGCAGATGGCCGACGCGGCCGAAGTGATGGCGCGCATTCGACGCAAGCAGGGCGTGCGCTACCCGGTTCTGACGCCGAACATGCAGGGCTTCGAGGCAGCGCGCGCAGCCGGTTGCGACGAGGTTGCCGTGTTCGTCGCCGCGACCGAATCGTTTTCGAAGCGCAACATCAATTGCTCGATCGCCGAAAGCCTGGAGCGGGCGCAGCCGGTGTTCGAGGCCGCGCGTGCTGCAAACATTCGCGTGCGCGGCTACATTTCGGTCGTGCTCGGCTGCCCGTACGAAGGCGACGTCGATCCCGCGGCCGTGACGCGCATCGCCGGTGCCCTGCATCGAATGGGCGCCTACGAGGTGTCGCTCGGCGACACGATCGGCACCGGAACGGCCGGCAAAACGCAGTCGCTGTTCCGGCAGGTCGCCGCCGAGGTACCCGTTGCTGCGCTGGCCGGGCATTTTCACGATACGTATGGACAAGCGCTTGCGAACATCTACGCGGCGCTCGAACTCGGCGTCGCGACGTTCGACTGCTCGGTGGCGGGACTCGGCGGCTGCCCGTACGCAAAAGGCGCGACCGGCAACGTTGCGAGCGAGGATGTCGTCTATCTGCTCGACGGCCTGGGCGTCGCAACCGGCGTCGACATGGCAAAGCTGCGCGACGCTGGCCGCTACATTTCCGGCTTCCTGCAGCGTCCGACGAACTCGCGTGCCGCACGCGCGCTCGACGCGAAGACTTGATCTCGCCGGGCCGCTGCCACCGAAATTCGCGATGCCCGACCAACGAGACGGGTCGACCCCCGGATCAGGCTCCGACGTCCCGCAGTCGCCCGTGCCGTCACCGTGCATCAGCGTCTGCCGAATCGATTCCGCCAGCGGTCTTTGCGTCGGCTGCCTGCGCAGTCTCGATGAAATCGCGTGCTGGGGAGCGCTCGACGACGCGGGACGCCGCGAGATTCTCCGCGCCGTTGCAACCCGCCGCGCCGATCGCTCGGAAAATCGGTGATCCGGCGCGGCGTCGTGCCGCTACTTCATGGGCGCGCCGTAGCGGTAGGAATCGTCCGGCGCGGGAGAGCGCGGCGCCGGCGATGCGGTATCGTGCCGGCTGACGCAACGCATCCGATCACGAAAAACGGGGCAGGCGCGCGATGATTGCCGACTGGTACTTCGACTTCGTATCGCCGTTTTCGTATCTGCAATGCGAGCGCCTGCAGGCGCATGTTGCTTCGATGCGTCCGCACCCGGTCGTATTCGCAGCGATTCTCGACGCCAACGGCCAGAAGGGTCCGGCCGAGATCGCGACGAAACGCGTGTTCAGCTACCGCTTCGTCGTTTGGCGCGCGAAGATGCTCGGAATCCCGTTCAAGTTTCCGCACGCGCATCCGTTCAATCCGATCCCGCTGCTGCGGCTGGCGATCGCGTGCGATTGTCGCCTGGACGCAATTACCGAGATATTCCGCTTCGTCTGGCGCGATGGCCGCCTGCCCGACCTGCCGATCGAATGGGCGGAGCTCGCGGATCGGCTGGCCATTACCGGCGCGGACAAGCGCATCGCCGATCCTGATGTCAAGGCCGCCCTGCGGGCAGAGACCGACGCTGCAATCGCGCGCGGCGTCTTCGGCGTGCCGACGATCGCCGTCGGCGGCGAGCTGTTCTGGGGCGTCGACGCGACCGACATGGCGCTCGACTATATGCGCGCCGGCGCTCGTTACGACGATCCCGAGTACGAACGCGTGGCCGTGCTTCCGGCAGCCGCGACGCGCGCGGCCGCCACGAAGCGCTGAGGAAGCACGGCAGCCGCTACGAAGCGCGGCTCACGACCCGTTCGCGCACGAGCGCGTCGATCGCACGTGCGTCGAAGCCCGCCTCGCGCAGCACCTCGTCCGTGTGCTGACCCTGTCTCGGCGCGTCGCGAACAACGGCGAACGACGGCGGCGAAAGCGTGAACGGCGGTAAGAATTGTCGCGTGCCGTCGCTGCCGCGCATCGTCATGCCGCGCGCGACGAACTGCGGATCGGCCAGCGCCTCCTCGAACGTCAGCACCGGCGTCACGCAACAATCGGCATGCTCGAGCCGCTGGCGCCATTGCGCAAGCGTCGCCGTCGCGAAAATCGCTTCGAGCGCGCCGCGAACACGTTCGCCTTCGGGTCCGGTCGCAAACTGCAGCGGCACGAGGTCCGGCCGCCCGAGCGCCTCGCACAGCGAGCGCCAGAACTTCGCTTCGAGCGCGCCCACGGCGACGAAGCGTCCGTCGCGCGTCGCGTATACGCCGTAGCAGGCAACGCCGCCGGTCAACAGGTCGCAGCCGCGCGGCGCGACGCTGCCGGCGTCTTCGAGGGCGCCGAGCGGGAAGATCTGATGCGCGAGCACGGCGTCCGCCATCGCGACGTCGACGTAGCGGCCGCGGCCCGTGCGCGCCGCGCCGAACAGCGCGCCGAGGATGCCGATCGCGGCGGACGCGGCGCCGCCCAGCAGGTCGGCGATCTGCAGGTTCGCGAGCGACGGCGGTCCATTGCGTTCGCCGGTGTACTCGAGCGTTCCCGCATAGCCCAGGTAGTTGATGTCGTGTCCGGCCGCCGCGGCGCGCGGACCCGTCTGCCCGTATCCCGAGAGCGCGCAATAGACGACGCGCGGGTTGTCTTCGCGCACCGTCTCGTAGTCGACGCGAAGCTGTCGCACGACGCCGGGGCGAAAGCCCTCCACGATCACGTCGGCCTTGCGCGCCAGTGCCATGTACGCGGCATGGCCGGAAGCGGTCTTGAGGTCGATCGCGAGCGAGCGCTTGTTGCGGTTGAGTGCGCGGTACCACGCTGTCATGCCAGCGACGGGCGCGCCCGGTGTCGCGGACAGCGTTCGCGCGTAATCGCCCGCGCCGGTGTCCTCGACCTTGACGACGTCGGCGCCGAGATCGGCGAGGTACAGCGTGCACATCGGCCCGGGCAGGAGACGCGTCAGGTCGAGCACGCGCACGCCGGCGAGCGGTCCTTCGATGCTCATCGGCCTGCCGCCCCCGAGGAGGGTGGCCGTTGCCACCCGCGTCCGGGACGGACCGCCGGGCTCACAATTCGTCCGCGCCCGGGATGCCGAGCTCTCGCTTGATCGCGCGCGCGGTCGCGAGCGCGGATTCGAGCGTTTCGCCGAGGCAAGTCACGTGTCCCATCTTGCGGCCCCGCCTCGGCTCGCGCTTTCCGTACAGATGCAGCTTGGCGAGGCCGTGGGCGAGTGCGCTCGGCCAGTCGGGCTCTCGTTGCGCCGACGCCTCGCCGTCGAACCAGATGTCCCCCAGGAGGTTGACCATGACGGCCGGCGTGTGCTGGCGCGTGTCGCCCATAGGCAGCGCGGCCAGGACGCGCGCCTGTTGCTCGAACTGCGACGTCGCGCAGGCGTCGATCGTGTAATGGCCGCTGTTGTGCGGCCGCGGCGCGATTTCGTTCACGAGCAGCGCGTTGCCCGGTGCGACGAACAGCTCGACGCACAGCACGCCGCGGTAATCGAGCGCCGTCGTGATTGCGGTCGCGAGCGCGCGTGCCTCGCCGGCCAGCGCCGCGTCGATTCGCGCCGGCACGATCGAAACGTCGAGGATGCCGTCGCGATGACGATTCTCCGAAACCGGCCACGTCGCCACGCTGCCCGCATCGTTGCGCGCCACGACGACGGACAGCTCCGCCTGCAGGTCGATGACCTGCTCGAGCACCGAGGGCTCGTGCAACAGCGCGTCGAACGCGCCCGTCACGTCCTCGCGTGTGCGCACCCGGAACTGGCCCTTGCCGTCGTAACCGAAGCGCGCGCGCTTGACGATGCCGGGAAGCAGCGCCTCGTCCGCCGTCATGGCGTCGGTGCGGGTGCGCAGGACGGCGAACGGCGACACGGCGAACCCGCCGCCGGCGAGGAATGTCTTCTCGCTGATGCGATCCTGCGCGATCGCGACGCTCGCGGCGCCCGGCGCGATGCGCATATTGCGCGCGAGGATTTCGAGTGCAGCCGCCGGAACGTTCTCGAATTCGGTCGTCGCCGCCGCGCACGACTCGCGCAGCGCCGCGAGTGCTGCGGGATCGAGGTAGTCGGCCTGCAGGTGCCGGTCGGCGACGCTGCCTGCCGGGCTGTCTTCGGCGGGATCGACGACCGCGACGCGGTAGCCGAGGCTCTGGGCGGCCATGCAGAACATGCGCCCGAGCTGCCCGCCGCCCAGCAGGCCCAGCCACGAGCCCGGCGGAATCGCGCCGGGCGGTGCCTGTGACGACGCGATCACGCGACGTTCCTCCGCGCGAAAAAGTTCACGCCGGAGGCACGCGCATCGCCCGCGCCGTGGCCGTCTGCCGCTGGCGAAACGCGGTGAGCTTGCGCGCGAGCGACGGATCGGCGGCGGCGAGCATCGCCACCGCGAAAAGTGCCGCGTTGGCGGCGCCGGCTTCGCCGATCGCGAACGTCGCAACGGGAATGCCGGTCGGCATCTGCACGATCGACAGCAACGAGTCCTCGCCGCGCAGATACTTCGACGGCACGGGAACACCGAGCACCGGAACCGTCGTCTTCGCGGCGAGCATGCCGGGCAGATGCGCGGCACCGCCCGCGCCCGCGATGATGGCGCGCAGTCCGCGCGTCGCCGCGTCTTCGGCGTATTCGAACATTTCGTCAGGCATCCGGTGCGCGGACAGCACGCGCGCTTCGTGCGCGACGCCGAACGCGTCGAGTTGCGCGGCAGCGTGGCGCATGACGTCCCAGTCGCTGTCGCTGCCCATCACGAGGCCGACCTGCGGAGCCGCCTTGCGCTGTGCCATGGTTCTTTCGCGGTTCGAACGTGCGCGATTCTAGCCGACTGTTGCGCCGCCGGGCGGCTCTCTGCCCCGTTCGTCTCGATCGAGCGGCCGATCGGTTGAAGTGCGCGCAAGCACTCTGCGACAATCGACGGCGATGAAAGCCCCACGATGCATTGCACGTCGCCTGCTGTCGACGACGCTCGTCGCGACCGCGCTTCTCCTCGCCTGCGCCGCACACGCGCAGACCGACGCCGACTTCCTGACCGCGAAGACGGCGTTCGAGCGCGGCGACCTGCGCCGCCTCGATGCGGTCGCGCCCGCGCTTTCCGGACATCTGCTCGAGCGCTACGTTCGCTACTGGCAGCTTTCAACCCGCCTCGACAGCGTGGCGCCCGAGAACGTGCAGGCATTCTTCACGGCGTTTCCCGACGGGCCGCTCACCGATCGTCTGCGCATCGAATGGCTGAAGGCGCTCGGCAAGCGCGGCGACTGGAACCGGTTCGCGCTCGATTATCCGCTGCCGGGCAGCGAGGACACCGAGCTCGCCTGTTACGGCGTGCAATACCGCTATCAGCGCGACGGCGCCGAGGCGCTCGCAGCGGCGAAGCCCCTGTGGTTCACCGGGGCGTCGACCCCCGATGCCTGCGAGCCGCTGTTCGCGGCGCTGATCGCGCGCGGCGACATCACACCGGCCGATCGCCGGACGCGCATGCGCTTGGCCGCCGCGAACGGCAACACACGGCTCGCGCACGCAATCGCGGCCGATCTCCCCAAGGATGACCGGATCACCGCGAAAGAATTCGCGGCTGTCGATCGCGACCCCTTGCGCGCGCTTGCAAAGGGCGACTTTTCGTTCAAGTCCGGCGCGGGACGCGAGCTCGCGCTCTACGCGCTCGAGCGC
>DATEIQ010000040.1:0-5838 GCA_035278845.1 Casimicrobiaceae bacterium
GCTGTTCCAGTATTTCGGCTTCACGGCCGAGCACGTCGCCGATGCGGTGCGCCGCATCGTGCATCCTGAAAGGACATCCGCATGACGATCAAGGTTGCCATCAACGGCTACGGCCGCATCGGGCGCAACATCCTGCGCGCCCATTACGAGGACGGGCGCAAGCACGATCTCGCCATCGTCGCGATCAACGATCTCGGCAGTCCCGAGACGAACGCGCACCTCACGCGCTACGACACCGCGCACGGCAAGTTTCCCGAGCGCGTCGACGTCGAGGGCGACGCGATGGTCGTCGCCGGCGACCGCATCCGCGTGTTCGCCGAGCGCGACCCCGCGAAGCTGCCGTGGGGCTCGCTCGGCGTCGACATCGTGCTCGAATGCACGGGTTTTTTCACGAGCAAGGAGAAGGCGTCAGCGCATTTGAAGGGCGGCGCGCGCAAGGTGATCATTTCCGCGCCGGGCGGCAAGGACGTCGACGCCACCGTCGTCTACGGTGTCAACCACCAGAAGCTCAAGGCGTCGGACACGGTGATCTCCAACGCGTCGTGCACGACCAACTGTCTCGCGCCGCTCGTTGCGCCGCTGCACCAGAAGATCGGCATCCTGAACGGGCTGATGACGACCGTGCACGCGTACACGAATGACCAGGTGCTGACCGACGTCTATCACGAGGACCTGCGCCGCGCGCGCTCCGCGACGTCGAGCATGATCCCGACGAAGACCGGTGCAGCGTCCGCACTCGGGCTCGTGCTGCCCGAGCTCGCCGGCAAGCTCGACGGCTATGCGATCCGCGTGCCGACGATCAACGTGTCGATCGTCGACCTGTCGTTCATCGCCGCGCGCGACACGAGCGTCGACGAGGTCAACGCCGTGATGAAAGCGGCGTCGGAATCCGGCCCGCTGTCCGGCGGCATCCTGCGCTACAACACGGCACCGCTGGTGTCGGTCGACTTCAATCACGACCCCGCGTCGTCGACGTTCGACGCCACGCTCACCAAGGTGTCCGGCCGGCTCGTCAAGGCGTCGAGCTGGTACGACAACGAATGGGGATTCAGCAATCGGATGCTGGACGTCACGATGGCGCTGATGGCGGCAAAATGACGTTCCCGAATCCACGCTCGTTGCGATGACGCAGGGCAAACAGCGTTCCGCGGGAGCGCTGGTTGCCGACGCGGTGAACGCGGGGTAGCGGCGTGAGCGGCTCGCCCGGCGTCGTCATACGGCTGATCGCGCTCGCCGACGTCGAGCAGTTCCAGTGCGTCACCGATGCCGTCATGCGCGAACGCCGCTTCCTGGCGTTTGTCGAAGGTTTTCCAATCGAGGAGGCGGCCGCGTTCGTCGCTCGCAACCTGCGGCTTCGCAATCCGCATGTCGTTGCGGACGACGGCGGACGCATCGTCGGCTGGTGCGACATCCGCCGCGAAACCATTCCGGTGTATGCGCACGTCGGCCATCTCGGCATGGGCCTGCTCCCGGACTATCGCGGTAAAGGTATCGGCATGCGCCTGCTGCGAGCGGCAATCGACGAGGCGCGTGCGGCAGGCTTCGAGCGCATCGAGCTCTCCGTGTACGCCGGTAACGCGCGCGCCGCCGCGCTTTACCGGAAGGCCGGCTTTGCGCACGAAGGCACGCGCGTGCGCGGCAAGAAGCTCGACGGCGAATACGACGACGTGCACATCATGGGACTGATCCTGTGAACCGGCGAACAAAACACCCAGGCGCATGAGCGCGGAGGCAATTCCATGACCGAAACCCGCTTCCTGCGCCTGGCCGACGTCGACGTGCACGGCAAGCGCGTATTCATTCGGTCCGACCTCAACGTGCCGCAGGACGACGCCGGCCGCATCACCGACGACACGCGCATCCGCGCATCGATCCCGGCGATCCGGGATGCGCTGACGCGCGGCGCGGCGGTGATGGTGACGTCGCACCTCGGCCGCCCTGCCGAAGGCATGCTGAGCGACGCCGACTCGCTCGCGCCGATCGCCGCCCGCATCGGCGAATTGCTGAACCGCGAAGTGCGGCTGATCCGCGACTGGGTGAACGGCGGCGCGTGGCACAGCACGCTGGCCTCCGGCGACCTCGTCGTGCTCGAGAACTGTCGCGTCAATCCCGGCGAGAAGAAGGACAGCGTCGAGCTCGCGCGGCAGATGGCCTATCTCTGCGACGTGTATTGCAACGACGCGTTCGGCACCGCCCATCGCCCGGAAGCGACGACGCACATGATGGCGCGCTACGCGCCGATCGCCTGCGCCGGCCCGCTGCTCGCCGCCGAGCTCGACGCGCTCGGCCGTGCGCTCGACGATCCGCGCCGGCCGCTGGTTTCGATCGTGGCGGGCGCGAAGGTGTCGACGAAGCTCACGATCCTGCGCGCGCTCGCGGCGAAGGTCGACACGATGATCGTCGGCGGCGGCATCGCGAACACGTTCCTGCTCGCGGCGGGTCATCCGATCGGCCGCTCGCTCGCCGAGCCGGCGCTCGCGAACGAAGCGCAATCGATCCTCGCGGAGTTCGAGGGCAAGGTGCCGCTGCCCGTCGATGTCGTCTGCGCGAAGCGCCTCGCGGCCGACGCGACGCCGGTGGTCAAGGCGATCGCGGAGGTCGCCGACGACGACCTGATTCTCGACATCGGACCGCAGACGGCCACGGCGCTTGCGCGCGTCATCGGCGAGGCCGGGACGGTCGTATGGAATGGTCCGGTCGGCGTGTTCGAAGTCGACGCGTTTTCCAGCGGAACGCGCGCGGTCGCGGAAGCGATCGCTGCGTCGCCTGCGTTCTCCATCGCCGGCGGCGGAGACACGCTCGCCGCCATCGCGAAATTCGGCATCGGCGACCGCATCGGGTACATCTCGACCGGCGGAGGCGCGTTTCTCGAGTTCCTGGAAGGCAAGACGCTGCCCGCCGTGGAGGTGCTCGTCGAACGCGTACAGGGCTAGCACGATCCCGTTCCCTTACCATCGCTCACGTCGCGACCGCTCAAAGCGCTCCTATGCCCCGCTCCACCAAAATCGTTGCTACGCTCGGCCCCGCGTGCAGCAAACCCGACGTGCTGCGGCGGATGCTCGCGTCCGGCGCTGACGTCGTCCGGCTCAATTTCTCGCACGGTACCGGCCACGATCACGTCGAGCGTGCAGAACTCGTCCGCGAGGTCGCGCGCGCGCTCGGCCGCGAGGTCGCGATCATGGCCGACCTGCAGGGTCCGAAGATCCGCATCGGCAAGTTCGCGGAGGGCAAGGTCGAGCTCGTTCCCGGCGCACGTTTCGTCCTCGACGCCGAATGCGACATGGGCGACGCGACGCACGTCGGGCTCGACTACCGCGAGCTCGTCAACGACGTCGGTCCGGGAGCGGTGCTGCTGCTCGACGACGGCCTGATCAAGCTCGAGGTCGAGACGGTCGATGGCCCGCGCATCGTCACGCGCGTGATCCTCGGCGGCTTGCTGTCGAACAACAAGGGGATCAACCGGATGGGCGGCGGCCTGTCGGCGCCCGCGCTCACCGCCAAGGACATGGAGGACGTGAAGACCGCGGCTCGACTCGAAGCGGACTATCTTGCCGTCTCGTTCCCGAAGAGCAAGGAAGACATGTACATGGCGCGCCAGCTGATGCGCGCCGCCGGCGGGCGCGCGATGCTGATCGCCAAGGTCGAGCGCGCGGAGGCGATTCCTGCGCTCGAAGAAATCATCGAAGCGTCCGACGGCATCATGGTCGCGCGCGGCGACCTGGCCGTCGAGGTCGGCAACGCGGCGGTGCCCGGGCTGCAGAAGCGCATGCTGCGCGCGGCGCGCGAGCACAACAAGCTGACGATAACGGCAACGCAGATGATGGAGTCGATGATCCACAACGCGGTGCCGACGCGCGCCGAGGTGTCGGACGTCGCCAACGCCGTGCTCGACGGGACCGATGCCGTGATGCTTTCGGCGGAGACGGCCGCCGGGCGCTATCCGGTGGAAACCGTCGAGACGATGGCGCAGATCTGCGTCGAAGCGGAAAAGTCCGACCCGGTCGAGCTCGACCGCGACTTCATGAACCGCACGTTCACACGGATCGACCAGTCGATCGCGATGGCGACGCTGTTCACGGCTTTCCACCTGAAGGTGAAAGCGATCGCCTCGCTCACCGATTCCGGCTCCACGGCGCTGTGGATGTCGCGCCACAATTGCGGCTGCCCGATCTTCGCCATCACCCCGAAGGTGGGAACGCAGCGGCGGATGGCGCTTTTGCGCAACGTCACGTCGTTGTTTCTCGAGCAGAGCACCGACCGCGACGAGGTGCTGCGCGCGGCCGAGGACCTGCTGCTCGCGCAATCGCACGTCCAGCGTGGCGATTTGATCGTGCTGACGATCGGCGAGCCGATGGGCAAGTCCGGCGGCACCAATACGATGAAAATCGTCAGGGTCGGTGACCACCGAGCCTGACGATTTCGGCGTTCGCTAACATGAGCGAAGCGAGTGTTAAGCGAGCGGAGCGAGCGGCGAACGCTCAGATCGCACGTAGGTCGTAAGGAAAATGCCCTCCCGTCTCGATTTCTCGAAAATCTCCCCCGGCGGCTACATGGCGATGCGCCACCTGGAGGCTCACGTTCGCCAGTCGGGCCTGGAACCGGGGCTGCTCGAGCTCGTCAAGACGCGCGCGTCGCAGCTCAACGGCTGTGCCTATTGCATCGACATGCACACGAAAGACGCGCGTGCGCATGGCGAGAGCGAGCAACGGCTTTACGCGCTTCCGGCATGGCGAGAAACGCCGTTCTTCTCCGCACGCGAGCGTGCCGCGCTCGCATGGACGGAGGCGGTGACGCTGATCGCGGAAGGGCCGATCGAGGAGGAGGACTACGAGGACGTGCGCGAGCAGTTCGACGAGCGCTCGCTCGCCGATCTCACGCTCGCGATCGTCGCGATCAACGGCTGGAACCGGCTGGCGATCGCGTTCGCGGCAGTGCCCGGAACCTACCAGCCATCCGCGTCGACCCGATCAACCTAGGAGTCGTATATGGATCACTCGATGTATCCCGAAACCACCCGTGAATTGCAGGACAAGCGCCGCACGCTGGCGCCGGACGCGCATGCAGCATTTCGCGCGTTCAGCCAGAAGGTCTTCGCGGACGGCGCGCTGCCCTCCAAGACCAAGCAGCTCATCGCGGTGGCGGTCGCGCACGTCACGCAATGCCCCTATTGCATCCGCGGTCACACGGAACTCGCGCTCAAGCAGGGAGCGACCGAGCAGGAACTGATGGAATCGATCTGGGTGGCTGCCGAGATGCGCGCCGGCGCGGCATACGCGCATTCGAGCCTCGCGCTCGACACGATGCATCGCGTCGCCTCGCGGCAGGCAGGCGACTGACGGACGGAACGATGGCGATCGAACACACCGCACCCGGCGACCTGATCGACGTGCGGCCGCTCGGGGCGGGCCTGAGCGAGGCCGACTCGCGGACGCTGATCAGGACCACTCATCTCGAAGTATTCCGCTATGCGCTGCCCGCCGGCAAGTCGGTCCAGCAGCACGCCGCAGCGGGACTCATGATCCTGCAGTGCATCGAAGGGCGCATCTCGTTCGAGGCGCGCGGGCGGACGCAGACGCTCGCCGCGGGCGACATGCTGTATCTCGACGATGCCGAGCCGCACGCGCTCGACGCGCTCGAGGCTTCTTCGCTGCTCGTGACGATCCTGCTGCGCCGCGCCTGAGCGGCCGGATATTGCAGCACGCCCCGACCGGCCGCGCATTGCAGCAGGCCCGATCGGCCGCGCATTGCGTCGGATTAACCGGCCGGTTAATAATGCACCGATGCGCACGCGCGAACCCGCCGCGGCGCCGCGCACCGCGCCCGGCCGCGCCCGCCGCC
>DATEIQ010000041.1:0-20986 GCA_035278845.1 Casimicrobiaceae bacterium
CCTGCATGCGCAAGTTGCTGGTCATTCTTAATGCGATGGTTCGAGACCGGACCATCTGGAAGCAACCGATTCTCAATCTTTCGACTTGACTTCGGAGACGGTTGCTGACCCCAAAGTCGGTCGGAACCTACTTCCGGGGGAAGAGCAGGTCCTGCGCGCGGAGCTCGTGCCGCCACAGGAGCTCGCCCCTCTGGTCGTAGCTTTCGAGCGCGATGCGCCGCGCCTTCGCGGGGCCGGTGACGCGGATCAGGCCGAACTGGCGCTTGCCGACGAGCGTGCCAGGCACGACGTCGGGGTTGTCGCGCTCCGCCGCATCGGGATCCTCCCAGGCCCGCGACGTGAGCGGGCTCGACGTGAACTCGTACAGCGGATACGCGCCCGGACGCTCGATGCGCAAGAGCTCCGTGAAATGGCGGTCGCCCGTCGCGAACATCACGCCTTCGACGCGCTGCGCGAGCAGCCAATCGGCAAGCGCCTTCTGCTCGTGCGGATAATGGTTGAGTCCCTCGAAACGGTTCGCGCGGTTCCACAACTGCGAGCCGTTGGCGACGAGCTTCAGCGTCGCGCGCGAATAAGCGAGCGCGTTGCGAAGCCACGCGAGCTGCTGCGATCCGAACATCGTCTTGCCGGGCTCGTCGATGAGCCTGTTGGCGCTGCGATACCAGCGATCGTCGAGCAGGAACAGATCGACGTCGCCGATGCGCGCGTGTCCGAAGATGCCCGGCGCGTCGGGAAGTCCGTAGCTCGGATTCGCCCAGTAGCGGCGGAACAGCGCGAGCGACTCGCCCTTCAGCACGTACGACATGTCGGCGTCGTTCGGCCCGTAGTCGTGATCGTCCCAGATCGCGAGCTGCGGCGCCGCGATCAGCAGGCGCGAAAGCGCGGGATGCGCGCGTTGCCTGCGATAGCGCGCGGCCATCGAAACCGGATCGAGTTCGTCGAGCGCCTGGAAATACAGGTTGTCGCCGAGCCACAGCATGACGTCCGGCGCCTTGTCGGCGATGGCGTCGAAGATCTCGTAACCGCCACCGTAAGTGCTCCTCTTCCACGGCGCTTCGGCAGCCGCGAGAAAAAAGCACGATCCGATTGCGATCGTGATGTCGCGCGGCTCTTCCTGAGCCGTCCAGTAAGGTTGCGCGCGCACGGCGCCGCTTTTCACGTCGCCGTCGCCGTCGATCGTGTACGCGGCGCGCGCGCCGGGTGCGAGTCCCGTGAGCCTGGCGAGCACCACGTCGTCGTCGGCTGCGCGCGCATCGATGACTGTCTGGTGCTCGACGCCGTCGTGCTCGGTGAGCCAGCGGAAACGGATCGGCCCCGGCGCGTCCGCCTGCACCCATACGAGCGCGCTCGTGTAGTCGGCATAACCGTGCATGACGACGAGCCGCGCATGCGCGCCCGACGCGCACAGCGCAAGCAGAAGAAGCGCGACGCGTGCTTTCACGATTCGAATCTGGAGCGAAAAGCGGCGCTCGATTGTGCCGGCAACCCCCGCAGATTACAATTGCGCCCGTGGGCGACTCCGTCAATCTCACGCACCACTTTCTGATCGCAATGCCGGCGATGATGGATCCGCATTTCGCCAACTCGCTCACGTATGTCTGCGAGCACAATCCGGAAGGCGCGCTCGGCATCGTCGTCAACAAGCCGATCGACATGACGCTGTCGACGCTGTTCGAGCAGATCGACATTCCGCTCGAGGATCGCCTGCTCGTCGATGCGCCGGTCCATTTCGGCGGTCCGGTGCAGATCGACCGCGGCTTCGTGCTGCATCGGCCGATCGGCAACTGGCAATCGACGCTCGCCGTCAACGACGCTGTCGGACTGACGACATCGAAGGACGTGCTCGAGGCGGCCGGCCGCGGCGAGGGCCCGAAGGACATGTTCGTCTCGCTCGGCTACGCCGGCTGGTCGGCGGGTCAGCTCGAAATGGAGCTCGCGCAGAACGCATGGCTCACCGTCGAAGCCGATCCCGACGTCCTGTTCGACCTGCCGGCGGAGCGTCGGCTGTCCGCAGCCGCGCGCCTGCTCGGCATCGACATGTCGCGGCTCTCCGACATGGCCGGACACGGGTGATCGCCCGTGTCGAAGAAACCGGACGCGACCGTGCTCGCGTTCGATTTCGGAACGCGTCGCATCGGCGTTGCAATGGGAAACACGCTCACGTGCGTCGCGCATCCGCTGGTCACGATCGACGCGCCGCCGACCGACGCGCGCTTCACTGCGATCGCCGCGCTGATCGCCGAATGGCGGCCGGCGCAACTCGTCGTCGGCTTGCCCGTGCATGCGGACGGCACGCCGCATGCAATGACGGCGCGCGCGAAGACGTTTGCACGCGCGCTGGAGGCGCGCTTTGCGTTGCCGGTCGCGCTCGTCGACGAGCGCTTCACGACGCAGGCGGCGGAAAGCGCGCTTGCAACGGCTGGGCGCGGCGGACGCGCGGCGCGTGCGGCGCGCGACGAAGCCGCGGCCCAGATCATCCTTCAACAGTGGCTCGACGACGCGCATGACCGCTGACCCATTGCCCGATGCCGAAGCTGCGCTCGCCGCGCTGGTCGCGCGCATGCAGGGAAAGGTCGCAGCCAATGCGGCGTTCGTCGGAATCTATTCGGGCGGCGCGTGGGTCGCCGAGCGCCTGGTCCAGCGGCTGGGTGCGCGTCCGCTCGGCTTCATCGACGTCTCGTATTACCGCGACGACTACGCGCGCTCGGGACTGAAACCGAACACGCGGCGCACGTCGCTGCCGTTCGAGGTGGACGGCGCAACGATCGTACTCGTCGACGACGTGCTCTACACCGGGCGCAGCGTGCGCGCGGCGGTCAACGAGCTGTTCGACTTCGGCCGGCCCGAGCGCGTCGAGCTCGCGGTGCTCGTCGATCGTGGCGGCCGCGAGCTGCCGATCGAGGCGACGTACGCGGGCGCACATGTCACGGTCACGCGTGACGACACGGTCGTGCTGTCGCGCGATCCCGGCGGTACGCTGTCGCTTCGCGTCGAGCCGGTCACCGGCGTCGCCTGACCTACTTACATGCCGCGCAATCCGCAGCTCGACCGCAACGGCGGCCTGCGGCATTTGATCACGCTGGAGGGGTTGCCGGCCGAGGTCATCACGCGCGTGCTCGATACCGCCGAGCCGTTCGTCTCGGTGGCCGAGCGCGAGGTGAAAAAGGTGCCGCTGCTGCGCGGCAAGGCGGTGTTCAACCTGTTCTTCGAGAACTCGACGCGCACGCGCACGACGTTCGAGATCGCCGCGAAGCGCCTCTCCGCGGACGTCATCAACCTGAACATCGGCGCGTCGTCGACGACGAAAGGCGAGACGCTGCTCGACACGATCGACAACCTCTGCGCGATGAATGCCGACATCTTCGTCGTCCGGCATTCGCAGTCGGGCGCGCCGCACCTGATCGCGTCGCATCTCGACGCGACGGGCCGCTCGCACGTGCACGTCGTCAACGCCGGCGACGGCCGACACTCGCATCCGACGCAGGGTCTGCTCGACCTGTACACGATTCGTCACTACAAGCGCGAGTTTGGAGGCCTCGTCGTCGCCGTCGTCGGCGACATCCTGCACTCGCGCGTCGCGCGCTCGCTGATCCACGGCCTCACGACGATGCGTGCGGCCGAGGTCCGTGTCATCGCGCCGCGGACGCTGCTGCCGACGCGCGTCGAGGCGCTCGGCGTCCGCGTCGCGTCCGACATGCGCGAGGGGTTGCGCGACTGCGACGTCGTCGTGATGCTGCGGCTGCAGAGCGAGCGGATGAAAGGCGCGCTATTGCCGTCCGCGGGCGAATACTTCAAGCAGTACGGGCTCACGCAGGACAAGCTCGCGCTCGCGAAGCCTGACGCGATCGTCATGCACCCGGGACCGATGAACCGCGGCGTCGAGATCGACTCGGCTGTGGCGGATGGTGCGCGCTCGGTGATCCTGCCGCAGGTCACGTTCGGCATCGCCGTGAGAATGGCGGTGCTCTCGATGATCGCATCGCCGTGAGCCGAACATGAGCCCGACGGGCCGCCCCAAGGGCGAATTGCCCCGAAGCGCGATAGCGCGGAGGGAAGTCCGGTGAACGTCGAGATCAGGGGCGGTCACGTCGTCGATCCGGCGCAGGATCTCGACAGCGTCACCAGCGTCTTCGTTGCCGACGGCACGATTGCCGCGCTGCACGAGCCGCCGCGGGGCTGGCGCGCGGAGCGCGTCATCGACGCGCAGGGGCTGGTTGTCACACCCGGCTTCGTCGATCTCGCCGCGCGGCTGCGCGAGCCCGGCTTCGAGCACAAGGCAACGCTCGCTTCCGAGCTCGCCGCCGCGGCCGCCGGCGGCGTCACCGGGCTCGCGTGCCCGCCCGACACGGATCCGCCTCTGGACGAGCCAGGCCTCGTGCAGATGCTGAAGCACCGCGCCCGCGTCATCAACCAGGCGCACGTCTATCCGATCGGCGCGCTGTCGCTCGGGCTCGCGGGCGCGACGCTCACCGAAATGAGCGAGCTCGCCGAAGCCGGATGCGTCGCGTTCTCGCATGCCGACGTCCCGCTGCCCGACACGCAGATGCTGTTTCGCGCGCTGCAGTACGCGGGGACGTTCGGTCATCGCGTCTGGCTGCGTCCGCAGGATTCGCACCTCGCACGCGGCGGCGTCGCGCACGACGGTGAAGTCGCGACGCGTCTCGGATTGCCCGCGATTCCCGCGTCCGCCGAGACGATTGCGCTCGCCACGATCTTCGCACTCGTGCGCGAGACGGGCGTCGGCGTGCATTTGTGCCGCCTCTCGTCGGCGAGCGGCGTCGACATGGTGCGCGCCGCCAAGGCCGAGGGCCTGCCAGTCACCTGCGACGTCGACGTGCATCACTTGCATCTGTGTGACATCGACATCGGTTGGTTCGATCCGCTCGCGAACCTGATGCCACCGCTACGCGGCACGAGCGACCGCGCGGCGCTTCGCGCCGGGCTCTCCGACGGCACGATCGACGCGGTGTGCTCCGATCACACGCCCGTCGACGACGACGACAAGCAGGTGCCGTTCGGCGAGGCGGAGCCCGGCGCAACCGGACTCGAGCTCCTGCTGCCGCTGACGCTCAAGTGGGCCGCAGAAGACAAGGTGCCGATGTCGCGCGCGATCGCCGCGATTGCAACGAAGCCGGCGCAGATTCTCGGCGTCGCGCCGGCGACGCTGCGCAGCGGCAGCGCGGCCGATCTCGCCATCTTCGATACGGCCGAGCCTTGGGTCGTGCGACGCGACACGTTGCGCAGCCAGGGCAAGAACACGCCCTTCCTGGGGATCGAGCTCACGGGGCGCGTGCGCTACACGCTGCTCGCAGGACAGGTCGTCCACGAGGTCTGACGGTGCTGCGTCACTGGCGCGGGACGCGGCCCAGCAGGTAGAACTCGTCGTTCGGGCGCATGCCGATCATGTTGGCCATGCGGTTCGACAGCGCGAAGAACGCCGCGATCGCGCCGATGTCCCAGATGTCCTCGTCGCCGAAGCCCTGCTCGCGCAGCGCGGCGAAATCGGCGTCGTCGATCGCTGCGCTGTCGACGGCGACCTTCATCGCGAACGCGAGCATCGCGCGCTGCCGCGGCGTGATATCGGCCTTGCGGTAGTTGACGGCCACCTGGTCGGCGACGAGCGGATGCTTGCCGTAAATGCGCAGCAGCGCACCGTGCGCAACGATGCAGTAGAGGCAATCGTTCGCGCCCGACGTCGCGACGACGATCATCTCGCGCTCGGCCTTCGTGAGGCCGCCTTCCTTCAGCATCAGCGCGTCGTGATACGCGAAGAACGCGCGGAACTCGTCCGGGCGGTGCGCGAGCGTCGCGAACACGTTCGGGACGAAGCCTGCTTTCTGCTGCACTTCGAGAATGCGCGCGCGGATGTCGTCCGGCAGATCGGCGAGCGCCGGGACCGGGTAGCGCGAAATCGGCAGCGCCGCCGCGCTGCCCGGCGAGGCAGTGCGAGCCGACTCGCCCATCACTGCGGAGGCACGTAGCCGGCCGGCATTTCGGCGCCGGCGCCGAAGAAATGCTTCTCCATCTGCTCGGCGAGCCATTTGCGCGCGCGCGGGTCGGCGAGCGACAGCCGGTTCTCGTTGACGAGCATCGTCTGGTGCTTGAGCCACTGCGCCCACGCTTCCTTGGACACGTTCTCGTAGATCCGCTTGCCGAGCTCGCCCGGGTAGGGCGGAAAGTCGAGGCCCTCGGCCTCGCGGCCGAGCTTCACGCAGTTGACCATCCTGGCCATGATTCGATTCCTTTCCGGACGGCGGCGACCGCCATCCGCTACAGGTTCTTGACGTACACGAGCGATTTGCGCTGGTAATTGTAGAGCGACTGCTTCTGCTGCGGCAGGTCGGCGATCGCTGCCGTGCGGAAGCCGCGCTCGAGGAACCAGTGCGCCGTCTTCGTCGTCAGCACGAAGAGTTGCGTGAGGCGCAGCTTGCGCGCGCGCTGCTCGATCTCGTTCATAAGCGCCTCGCCGTAGCCCTCGCGGCGGAAATCGGGGTGGACGGCGAGCGCCGCGAGCTCGCCGACGCGCTCGGCGGGAAACGCGTAGAGCGCCGCGCAGCCGATGATGTGGTTGTCGTACTCGGCGACAACGAAGCGCTCGATCTCGCTCTCGAGGCGCTCGCGCGAGCGGCGCACCAGCACGCCCTGCTCCTCCAGCGGCTCGATGATCGACAGGATGCCGCCGACGTCGTCGATCGTTGCGCTGCGCAGATGCGCGAGCGCCGTGCCCGCGACCATCGTGCCAACGCCATCGCGCGTGAACAGCTCGAGCAGCAGCGAGCCGTCGTGATGGCGGCTGATCAGGTGCGCGCGCTTGACGCCGTTGTTGCACGCGCGGATCGCCGCCGGCAGGTAGATGCGAATGTCGGGCGCGAGCTTCTCGGGCCGCTCGAGCAGCTTTTCCGCGTCGCTCGTCGACAGGTCGGAGAGAAGCTGCCGGCGCGCATTGCGCACGCCATCCGAATCTGTCAGGAAAATCAGCTTCGTTGCGTCCATGCGCACCGCGCACTGCGTCGCGACTTCCTCGACCGTCAGGTTGAAGATTTCACCGGTAGGCGAGTAACCGGTCGGGGAGATCAGCACGATGTCGCCGTCGTCGAGCCGCTGCTGAATCGCCTCCGTGTCGATGCGGCGCACCTCGCCGGTGAGCTGCATGTCGACACCTTCGACGATGCCCATCGGCTTGGCGGTCAGGTAGTTGCCGCTCGACACGCGGTTGCGCGCGCCCGCCATCGGCGAGTTGGCGAGGCCGAGGGACAGCAGCGCCTCGATGCGTGCGCGCACCTGCCCGGCCGCTTCCAGCACGCAATCCATCGCATCGCTGTCGGTGATGCGAATGCCTTTCGTGTACCGGCTCGGGATGTTCTGCGCCGTGAGGATCGCCTCGACCTGCGGCCGGCAGCCGTGCGCGACGACGAGCTTGATGCCGAGGCTGTGCAGCAGGTTGAGGTCGTGCACGACGCCGAGGAAAGATTCGTCGGCGACGACCTCGCCGCCGAACGCGATCACGAACGTGTGGCCGCGAAACGCGTGGACGTATGGCGCCGCGGCGCGGATCCAGTGCACGAACGCGCGCATCGTCGCCGAGTTCGCCGAGGGCGTTGCGTCGGGGGCGCGGCTCGATTGCGGATCGCGAGGCATGGGCGGCGCAGATTATAATTCGCCGTTCGTGCGGCAAATGCCTTGACCCTTCTTTCCAGTCTCAATCCCGAGCAGCTCGCCGCGGTGACGCTGCCGCACGCGTCCGCCCTCGTTCTCGCGGGCGCGGGCAGCGGCAAGACGCGCGTGCTGACGACGCGCATCGCGTGGCTGATCGCCACCGGCCAGGCGAGCCCGCATTCGATCCTGGGCGTCACGTTCACCAACAAGGCGGCGAAGGAGATGCTGACGCGCCTCGCGGCGCTGACGCCCGTCAACATCCGTGGCATGTGGATCGGCACGTTCCACGGTCTGTGCAACCGGATGCTGCGCGTGCACTATCGCGACGCCGGATTGCCGCAGCTCTTCCAGATCCTCGACACGCAGGACCAGCTCGCGCTGATCAAACGTATGTACCGCGCGCACGGCATCGACGACGAGCGCTATCCGCCGCGGGAGCTGCAATGGTTCATCGCCGACGCGAAAGAGGAGGGGCGGCGGCCCAATGCCGTCGAGGCCGGGGACGACGTGGCGCGCCGGCAGGTGGAGCACTACGCGCTCTACGATGCGATGTGCCGGCGGGAAGGCGTCGTCGACTTCGCCGAGCTGCTGCTGCGCAGCTACGAGCTTCTGGCGACGCACGATGCGATCCGCGAGCATTACCGGCGCCGGTTTTCGCACCTGCTCGTCGACGAGTTTCAGGACACGAACACGCTGCAATACCGGTGGCTGCGCGCACTCACGGGACCCGCCACCGCGGTTTTCGCCGTCGGCGACGACGATCAGTCGATCTATGCCTTCCGCGGCGCCAACGTCGCCAACATGCGGCATTTCGAGCGCGATTTCGCGCGTCCCGACGCGCCGGTGCGGCTCATCAAGCTCGAGCAGAACTATCGCTCGCACGGCCACATCCTCGATGCCGCGAATGCGCTCATCAAGCACAACGCCGCGCGTCTCGGCAAGAATCTGTGGACGAGCGAGGGTCACGGCGAGCCGGTGCGCGCGTTTGCCGCGCCGAGCGACCGCGACGAGGCGGCGTTCATCATCGACGTCGTCCGCGGGCTCGCGGCGGACGGCCTTGCGCTCGACCAGGTGGCGCTGCTTTACCGCAGCAACGCGCAATCGCGCGTGCTCGAGCACGCGTTGTTCAACGCCGCGCTGCCGTACCGCGTGTACGGCGGCATGCGCTTCTTCGAGCGCGCGGAGATCAAGCACGCGCTCGCGTACCTGCGGCTCGTGAACGAGTTCGGCGACGACAGTGCTTTCCTGCGCGTCGTCAACTTTCCACCGCGGGGCATCGGCGCGCGCACGCTCGAGCAGTTGCAGGATGCCGCGCAGGCGCAGGGCATCTCGCTGTGGCAGGCGGCGTGCGCGGGGAACGTCAAGGGCAAGTCGGGGACGTCGCTCGCGGGGTTCGTGCGGCTGATCGAGGCGGCGCGCGAGGCGACGCAGTCGCTGCCGCTGCCTGAAACGGTCGCGCACGTGATCGAGGCGTCCGGATTGCTCGCGCACTACCGGCAGGAAAAGGACGGCACGGAGCGCGTCGAGAATCTCGAGGAGCTGGTCAACGCGGCGCAGGGCTTCGTGCGCGAGGCGGATCTGGCAGTGGATGCACCGATCAGGGATCAGGGATCAGAGGACAGGGATCAGACGGCGGAGGAAGGGGCTACCGATCCGCTGACGGCGTTTCTCGCGCATGCGGCGCTCGAAGCCGGCGACACGCAGGCCGCCGAAGGACGTCCCGCGCTCCAGTTGATGACGATCCACGCCGCGAAGGGGCTCGAGTTCCACACGGTGTTCATCACCGGGCTGGAGGAAGGGCTGTTTCCGCACGAGAACAGCTTCAACGAGGCGGAGTCGCTCGAAGAGGAGCGGCGCCTCATGTACGTTGCCGTCACGCGTGCGCGACGGCGGCTCTACCTGACGCTCGCGCAAAGCCGCATGCTGCACGGCCAGGTGCGCTATGGGATCGCCTCACGCTTCATCGACGAGATCCCGCGCGAGCTCGTGCAATGGCTGTCCGCGCGGCGGCAACGCGCGTTCGACGTCGATCGTGCGGAATGGGGTGCAGGTCCGTGGACCCCGCCGTCACCGGCTGTCGTCACCGGCGGGCCGCGTCCCACGCCGGCCGCGCCCGCGTGGCGCATCGGGCAGAGCGTGAGACACGCCAAGTTCGGCGTCGGCGTCATCATTGGCGCCGAAGGACGCGGCAGCGACGCGCGCGTTCAGGTCAACTTCCGCGACTCGGGCGTCAAGTGGCTCGCGCTCGACTACGCGCGGCTCGAGGCCGCGTAACCCGATTCATCGGGCGATCGGCGCGAGCGTCTCGCCCGCGTGGAACACGTCGCGGTAGCTCACGTAGTCGGAGATGTGCAGCGTCGCGACGAAGAACGTCAGGTACGGCAACACGACCAGCGCGGCAATCGTCGCATTGAGCGGCGGCGGGATGACGTAGGCAAGCGCGGTCATGAGCATCATCGGCACGATCGCACCCAGCGTGAACACCGTGAGCGCGTAGCGCAGTGCCGCGCGCCAGTTCGCGAGCGCCGCGCGCAGGCTGGTGCGCAGTGCCGTCAGCATGCGCGCATCCTGGAACACGACGAGCGCCGGCGCCCACCACAGCGCCAGGATCGTCGGCAGCGCGCACAGTGCGCCGAACAGGAGCGCGAGCTGGACGCGCGTGGAGCCGAGCGTCTGCTGCACCTGGCGCGCCGCCCCGGTCGGGTCCGCCTCGCCGGCGGGCGCGGCGCCGTAAAGCATGTCGAGCAGTTGCCCGCCGTCGACAAGCGCCGTCGCGGCGAGCGCGAGCGAGACGCCGGCGACGAACACGATGCCGAGCGGCAGCAGCGCGGCGAGATTGGAGCCGAATCCGCGCAACAGCAGCCGCAGATCCGGCTTGCCGCCGCGCTCCTGCGTCCATGCCGCGGCCAGGAAGCCGACGGCGAGCACCGGCTTGATCATCGGCGCGACGAACACGCCGATCAGCGGGACGACGTCGACAACGAGCAGCAGTGCGTAATAGCCGAACAGCATCATGATCCACGGCAGCCGATGCTTGCTGAACATCCGATAGCTCTCCACGAGCCACAGCACGCCGCGGCGGCCTTCGTGGCGCGTGAATGCTATGTCGTCCGCCACCGCGTGCAACCGGTCAGAGGTCGAGCGGACGCGCCGGCGTGCCGGCGCGCGCGCGCAGGATGCGCTCGAACGGCAGCGGGTCGTGCGCATGCGTGAGCTCGCCCGGCCGCGGCAGATGCAGGTCGTAGAGGCGCGACAGCCAGAAGCGCAGTGCGGCGGCGCGCAACAGCGCCGTCCATTGCGCGCGCTCGTCGTCGGTCAGCGGCCGCCGTGCGTGATAGGCGCGCACCATCGCCAGCATGCGCGCGTCGTCGAGCAGGCCGCCGGAATGCGGGACGATGCACCAGTCGTTCACCGCGATCGCCAGGTCGTAAGCGAAGAAGTCGGTGGCCGCAAAGCCGAAGTCGATGATCCCTGCGACGCGCTGGCCGGCAAACAGCACGTTATCGCAGAAGAGATCGCCGTGGATCGCGCCCTTCGGCAGCTTGCCCTTGCCGAAACCGGTCTGGAATCGGACTTCGTTCATCAGGAGCTCGTTCTGCGCCGGCGTGATGAACGGCCGCACCGCGCGCGCGGCCTGCCGCCACCAGGCCGGGCCGCGCCGATTGGAAAGTCGTGCGCGATAGCTCTGCGATGCAAGATGCAGCCGGGCGAGCGCGTCGCCGACGGCATGGCAATGCTCGTGCGTCGGCCGCTCGACAGGTGCGCCGTCCATGCGCGTGACGAGGCTCGCGGGCCGCCCGTTCAGATGCGAGAACAGCGCACCGGTGCGATCGGGTGCGGGCGCCGGCACTTCGACGCCCGAGCGCGCGAGATGCGCCATCAGGTTCAGGTAGAACGGCAGCTCGTTCGCAGGCAACCGCTCGTACAGCGTCAGCACGAAGCGCCCGCGCTCGGTGGTGACGAAGTAGTTGGTGTTCTCGATGCCTGCCGCGATCGGCGTGAGCTCGACGAGCGCGCCGAAGGCATAGCGGG
The DNA here is from genome assembly GCA_035278845.1 of Casimicrobiaceae bacterium. Lineage (GTDB taxonomy): Bacteria > Pseudomonadota > Gammaproteobacteria > Burkholderiales > Casimicrobiaceae > VBCG01. The sequence continues at coordinate 11,689 of DATEIQ010000041.1, forward strand.
CGAGCCACGCATCGAGCTCGTCGGCACTGACCGTGGTGTAGACGGACATTAGCTGCCAGACGCTCGCATCCCCGCGGTTGTCGCGTGGCGCATCGCTTCGGTTTCGGGGGAAACAGGCTAGCAGGCTGCCAGCGGCGCTACCACGAGAACAGCACCCACATCGGCACCTTCAGCGACGAGTCGAGGCTGTCGCGCCGGATGAACGTGGCGCCGTTGGCGTCGGGAATCAGGTAATACGGCCGGCCGTGCCGAGGCGTCACGCGCACGTAGCGAAGCTCGCCCTTGATGCGCACTTCCTCGACCACCTGCTCGTCGCGGCGAATGATCGTCACCTGCGGCTCGAGATCGGGATCGCCCATGAACTCGGGCGGTGGCGGCGGAGGCTGGGGCAACGGCTCCGTCTTCGCGGGCGCTTGTGCCGAGCACAGGCCGGACGCCATGGTGAGAAGCAGCATCAGAAGGATTCGACGTGCAGCCATGGCGGTGTGGCTTCGAAAAGGATCGGCGGTCGGGCAGTCGTGGCAACGCGAGAACGCGCCCATTCTAGCAAACGCGCACGCCGGCCAATGACGGACGAAGCCGCGCCGTACCGTCGTCCGACGCCGCGTGGTCCCGTAGGAGAACGCTCACCCGCCAGTGCACTCATTCTGGGGCCAACGGTTTTTGAAACTGCTGGTCACTCACAGGTTCAGCAGCTTCTCCCGCTCGTCGCGCGACGGCTGGAAGCCGCGGTTCTCGTAGAAGCTGAAGATCGCCTCGACAACCGCGTCTGGATCGTCGATCACCCGCATCAGGTCGATGTCGTGCTCGCCGATCATCCCCTCGGAAGCGACCGTGTCCGACAGCCAGTCGAGCAGCCCCTGCCAGTACGCGCGGCCTACGAGAATGATGGGAATTCGCCGGCTCTTTCCCGTTTGCACGAGCGTCAGGCATTCGGACAGCTCGTCCAGCGTGCCGTAACCGCCCGGCAGCACGACGTACGCGGATGCGAAGCGCACGAACATCATCTTCCGCGCGAAGAAATAGCGGAAGTTGATCTCGATGTCCTGATACTGGTTGCTCGACTGCTCGTTCGGCAGCCCGATGTTGAGTCCGATCGCAGGCGCACGACCTGCATGCGCGCCCTGGTTGGCCGCCTGCATGATGCCGGGCCCGCCGCCCGAGATCACCGAGAAGCCGGCGTCGGAGAGCTTGCGCGCGATCGTGCGCGCCGTCGTGAAGTACGGATGATCGGGCTTCACGCGCGCACTGCCGAACACGCTGACGGCGGGGCGCACGCCATTCAGCCGATCGGCCGCCATCTGGAACTCTGCCATAATTCCCAGCACCCGCCACGCTTCCTGTCCGTTGGTCGAATACAGCGCTTGCGGGTCAATCATTTCCGGAATCTTGTGGGTCGTCTGCCGCATGGCAACGCTCGTCCTCGTCGATGGTTCGTCGTATCTGTACCGCGCGTTCCACGCGCTGCCGGATCTCCGCACGTCGCAGGGAGAGCCGACCGGCGCGCTGCGCGGCGTGCTGGCGATGTTGCGCCGTTTGGTGATCGACGACAAGCCGGATTACTTCGCAGTCGTTTTCGACGCGCCGGGCAAAACCTTTCGCGACGATTGGTATGCAGACTACAAGGCGAATCGACAGGCGATGCCGGACGATCTCGCGTTGCAGATCGCACCGCTGCACGAGCTCGTACGCGCGCACGGCTGGCCGCTTCTGATGGTCGAAGGCGTCGAGGCGGACGACGTGATCGGCACGCTCGCGTGCGAGGCGAAAGCGGCCGGCATCGAAACGGTGATCTCGACGTCGGACAAGGATCTCGCGCAGCTCGTCGAGCCGGGCATCACGCTCGTCAACACGATGACGAACGAGCGGCTCGACCGCGACGGCGTGATCGCGAAGTTCGGCGTGCGGCCCGACCAGGTGCTCGACCTGCTGACGCTGACCGGCGATTCGATCGACAACGTGCCGGGCGTTGCGAAGGTCGGACCAAAAACCGCTGCCAAATGGCTCGTGCAGTACGAGACGCTCGACGACGTCATCGCGCACGCGGGCGACATCGGTGGCGTCGTCGGCCAGAACCTGCGCGACGCGCTCGACTGGCTGCCGCAGGGCAAGCGGCTGCTGACGGTGCGTCGCGATTGCGAGCTCGGCGTCAAGGTCGCCGATTTGACGCTCGGCGAGCCGGCCGCGCAGCGCCTGCGCGAACTCTACGAGCGCTTCGAGTTCAAGAGCTGGCTCGGCGAATTTGCGCGGGGGGAGCGCGAGACGCACGTCGCCGCGAAGCCGCGCGCGGCCGAACCGCAAGCAGCTGCGGATACGGCGCATTCCGCTACGCCACCCGCGCCCCGCGTCGAATACGAGACGGTGCTGACGCAGGAGGCGCTCGCGCGCTGGCTCGCGGCGATCGCCGGTGCCGACCTCGTGTCATTCGACACGACGACCACCACCGAAGATCCGATGACGGCCGAAATCGTCGGCCTTTCGTTCGCAACGGAAGCGGCCGCCGGTTGCTACGTGCCGCTCGCGCATCGCTACGCCGGCGTGCCGGATCAGCTCGAGGCGGCGTCCGTGCTGCGCTCGCTCGAGCCGTGGTTCGAGGACGCAACGCGTGCAAAGCTCGGCCACAACGTCAAGTATGCGCAGCACGCGCTCGCCAATCACGGCATCGCGCTCGCCGGCACCGCTCACGACACGGAGCTCGAATCGTACGTGCTCGAGTCGCACAAGCCGCACGACCTCGACGGGCTTGCGCGCCGGCACCTTGACCTCCCTACGATCGGCTACGACGCCGTGACCGGTCGCGGCGCGCGCCGAATCGCGTTCGCGGAAGTCGCGCTCGACCGCGCCACCGAGTATGCGGCCGAGAACGCCGACGTCGCGCTGCGCGTGCATCGCGTGCTGGCGCCGCAGATCGCAGGCGATGTGAAGCTCGCGCACATATACGATGCAATCGAGCGCCCGGTGCGCGACGTGCTCTTCCGGATGGAGCGCACCGGCGTGCTGGTCGATTCGGCGCTGCTTGCCGAGCAGGGCCGCGATCTCGGCGCGCGCGCCGGCGCGCTCGAGCAGGAGGCGCATCGCCTCGCGGGCGGCCCGTTCAACCTGGGTTCGCCGAAGCAGCTTTGCGAGATCCTGTTCGAGCGAATGAAGGTGCCTGTCAAGAAGAAAACGGCCACCGGCCAGCCGTCGACGGACGAGGAAGTGCTGCAGGAGCTCGCCGCCGACTATCCGCTGCCGAAGGTCCTGCTCGACTATCGCGCGCTCGCGAAGCTCAAGTCGACGTACACCGACAAGCTGCCGGCGATGGTGAACGCGCGCACCGAGCGCGTGCACACGACGTTTTCGCAGACGACGGCGGTAACCGGACGGCTGGCATCGACCGAGCCCAACCTGCAGAACATTCCGATCCGCACCGCCGACGGCCGGCGCATACGCGAAGCGTTCATCGCGCCACCCGGTCATGTGCTGATCTCCGCCGACTATTCGCAGATCGAGCTGCGGATCATGGCGCACCTGTCGGACGATCCCGCGCTCGTGAAGGCCTTCCACGAAGGCGACGACATCCATCGCGTCACTGCCGCGGAGATTTTCAGCGTCGCGCCGGCGGACGTAACCGCCGACCAGCGCCGCTACATCAAGGCCGTCAACTTCGGGCTCATCTACGGCATGAGCGCCTTCGGGCTCGCCGCGCAGCTCAACATCGAGCGCAGCGCCGCGTCGCAGTTCATCGAGCGCTATTTCGCGCGGTATCCCGGCGTGGCCGCATACATGCAGCGCACGCGCGCGCTTGCACGCGAGCAGGGGTACGTCGAGACGGTGTTTGGCCGGCGGCTGTTCCTGCCCGACATTCGCGCGGGGAGCGGCCCGAGGCGTGCCGGTGCGGAGCGCGCGGCGATCAACGCGCCGATGCAGGGCACCGCCGCCGACCTCGTCAAGCTCGCGATGATCGCGGTGCAGGAGTACCTGGACCGCGAGCGGCTCGCAACGCGGCTCATCCTGCAGGTGCACGACGAGCTCGTGCTCGAGGCGCCCGAGACCGAGCTTCCGCGCGTGGTGCGCGACCTGCCCGGACTGATGACGTCGGTGGCGACGCTACGCGTGCCGCTGAAGGTCGACGTCGGACACGGGCCGAACTGGGAGCGGGCGCACTGAAAGTAGGGAAAGCAGGGTCAGCCTACTTTCAGCGCGCGAAGATCGTCCGCCACCCCGCATAGCAACTGCCGACGAGCATCGGCCCGAGCACGAGCCAGCCGAGACCCATCGGGATCGTCGCGACGATCGCGAGCCCGATGTATACGAGCCCATACAGCAGGAACGCGCCGATGTTGCGCCACGACGCGGCGAAGCTCTTCTGCAATGCGGAGATCGGCGGCTCGCCGTTCAGCACGACGAGCGCAGGCGCGAACCAGTACGCCATCGCAACCAGCACCGCGATCGCCGCGCCGATCAATGCGATGACGAGCATCGCGGCGCCGGCCGTCGCCATGGCCTGATAGTCGAACGTCGCGTTGCCGAAATCCATCAGCGCTGCGAGTCCCGAGGCGCCGAGCGTGAGGAAAATCGTCGCCACCATCACGGTCGCGGCGACGAACAGGATCGCGAGCGCCAGCAGGCCGAGGATGCAGAGCGGCCCGAAGCGACCGCCCTGGAAGCCCTCGAACAGATGGCCGACGCGCAATGGCTCGCCGCGAGCGAGCGCGTGGCATCCGAGCATGACGCCACCCGCGAACACCGGCGTCAGCAGCGTGTGCGCAAGGCTCCCGATGATCGGGACGAGGACGAGCGCGATCGACACGACGACGAAGACGACGAAGATGCCAATCCACACGGCCGGCGCGGCGCAGAAGATACGCCAGCCTTCGCCCCACCATCCCGCGCCTTCGCCGGCGGCGAGATGGCGCGGCGGCGGCGCGGACGGCCCGCTGCCCGTCGCGGTGACAGATCCCGGTTGCGGTTGCGAAATGTCCATGCCCTGAACCTCCCGATCGTTGGCCTCGTTGGCAAGCACGGTTCCCGCATCCATTGTCGCGCACCGCGAGGCGGCCTGAAACGATTGCTTGCAAATCGGTCCCGGCTTGCCGACGGCCGGAAACGATTGCTTGCAAATCGGACCGGAGTTGCCGACGGCCGGAAACGTTTGCTTGCATGTCGCCGGGCGGTTCGCCCGCATAATCGCCGCATCGCCGCGAACCAACCGGGTTCGTTCAATCTCTGAATCGGGGCGGGCTCTCTCGTCCGCCCACGTCATGGCCGCCGACTCGACACGTCCTCCCGCGCAACCGGATGCCGATGCTCCGCCGCGCCGCCGCGCATCGACTTACGTCGTCGCGCTGATCGCGCTGTTGTTGATCGGCGGCACGGCGTGGTACGTGCTAACGCCGCGCACGCCCGATCCGGTTGCCACGAAGGGCGGCTTCGGTGGTGCCGGCGGGCGCCGGGGTGGAGGCGACGCTGCCGCGCGCGGGCCGCTGCCGGTCGCCGTCGCCGCGGTGCGAGCCGAAGATTTTCCGCTGTACCAAGGTGCGCTCGGCAACGTCGCTGCGCGCAATACGGTGACCGTACGGCCGCGCGTCGACGGCCAGCTCGCGCGCGTGCTGTTTCGCGAAGGTCAGATCGTCAAGGCGGGCGACCTGCTCGCGGAAATCGATCCGCGGCCGTTCGAGGTTCAGGTGACGCAGGCGAATGGCCAGCTCGCGCGAGACGAAGCGCAACTCGTCAACGCACGCATCGACGCCGAGCGCTACCGCACGCTGCTCGCCCAGGATTCGATCGCCAAGCAGCAGGTCGATACGCAGGAAGCGCTCGTGCGGCAGTACCAGGGAACGGTCGAGGCCGATCGCGGCGCCGTCGCGAACGCCAAGCTGCAATTGTCGTATACGAAGATAACCGCGCCGATCGGCGGACGGCTCGGACTGCGCCAGGTCGACGTCGGCAACATGGTGCACACGTCCGACACGAACGGACTCGTCGTCATCACGCAGGTGCAGCCGATCGCCGTCGTGTTCTCGATTCCCGAGGACCGGCTGCCGGCGGTGCGCAGGCGTCTTGCGAACGACGCGACGCTTCCCGTCGACGCTTACGACCGCGACGGCAAGCTGAAGCTCGCGAGCGGCAAGCTGCTGACGATCGACAACCAGATCGATCCCGCCACCGGGACGATCAAGCTGAAGGCGGAGTTTCCGAACGACGACGGCGCCCTCTTTCCGAATCAGTTCGTCAACGTGCGCATGCACGTCGACACGCTGCAGGGCGCGCTGATCGTGCCCACGCCGGCCGTGCAGCGCGGCGCGCCCGGCACGTTCGTCTATCGGGTCAACGCGAACGACACGGTTTCGGTGCAGCAGGTCAAGCTCGGCCCCGTCGACGGCGAGAAGACCGTCGTCACCGAGGGACTCAAAGCGGGCGATCGCGTCGTCGTCGACGGCACCGACAAGCTGCGCGATGGCGCCGCGATCGAGCCGGTCGACCGTGACGCGATCAACGCCGCCGCAGCAGCGGCCGCCACGCGCGCCGGCGCGGGCGGCGATCGCGCGGAAGCGAAGGGGATGCGCCGCCGCGAGGCTGCGAAGTGAATCCGTCGCGGCCGTTCATCCTGCGGCCGGTCGCGACGTCGCTGCTGATGGTGGCGGTGCTGCTCGCGGGCATCGTCGCCTACCGCGTGCTGCCGATTTCCGCGCTGCCCGAGATCGACTACCCGACGATCCAGGTGGTCACGCTCTATCCCGGCGCCAGCCCGGACGTCACCACCTCGTCGATCACCGCGCCGCTCGAGCGGCAGTTCGGGCAGATGCCCGGATTGCGGCAGATGTCGTCGACGTCGTCCGGCGGCGCCTCGGTGATCACGCTGCAGTTCGAGCTCGACCTTTCGCTCGACACCGCCGAGCAGGAAGTGCAGGCGGCGATCAACGCCGCGTCGAATCTGCTGCCGAACGACCTGCCACAGCCGCCGATCTACAGCAAGGTCAATCCGGCCGACGCGCCGATCCTGACGCTCGCGGTCACGTCGGCGACGCTGCCGCTGCCGCGCGTGCACGATCTCGTCGACACCCGCGTCGTGCAGAAGCTTTCGCAGCTGCCGGGGGTGGGGCTCGTCAGCATTGCCGGCGGCCAGCGGCCGGCCGTGCGCATTCAGGCGAATCCGAAGGCGCTCGCAGCATACGGTCTTGGTCTCGACGATCTGCGCACGACGATCGCGAATGCGAACGTCAATCAGGCGAAGGGCAGCTTCGACGGCCCGACGCGTGCATCGACGATCGATGCGAACGACCAGCTGCGCTCGGCCGACGAGTATCGGCAGCTGATCGTCGCCTGGCGCAACAACGCGCCGGTGCGGCTTGCCGACGTCGCCGACGTCGTCGACGGCGCGGAGAACGATCGCCTTGGCGCCTGGGCAAACCTGGCGCCTGCGGTCATCGTGAACGTCCAGCGGCAGCCGGGCGCGAACGTCATCGAGGTCGTCGACCGCGTCAAGCAGCTGTTGCCGCAATTGCAGGCGACGTTGCCGGGCGCCGTGCAGGTGGCGATCCTCACCGACCGCACGACGACGATCCGCGCCTCGGTGCGCGACGTGCAGTTCGAGCTGATGCTCGCCGTCGCGCTGGTGGTGATGGTCATGTTCCTGTTCCTGCGCAACCTGCCGGGAACGATCATTCCGAGTGTCGCGGTACCGCTGTCGCTCGTCGGCACGTTCGGCGTCATGTACCTCGCCGGGTTCTCGATCAACAACCTGACGCTGATGGCCCTGACGATCGCCACCGGCTTCGTCGTCGACGACGCGATCGTGATGATCGAGAACATCGCGCGCTACATCGAGGCCGGCGAGCGGCCGCTGGCCGCCGCGCTCAAGGGCAGCCGCCAGATCGCCTTCACGATCATTTCGCTCACGATCTCGCTGATCGCCGTGCTGATCCCGCTGCTGTTCATGGGCGACGTCGTCGGCCGGCTGTTTCGCGAGTTCGCGATCACGCTCGCCGTCGCGATCCTGATCTCGGCAGCCGTGTCACTGACGCTGACGCCGATGATGTGCGCGAAGCTGCTGCGCCATGTTCCGGACGAGCGCCAGAACCGTTTCGAGCGCGCGAGCGGCCGTTTCTTCGCCCGCACGATCGAGCGCTACGGCGTCATGCTCGACTGGGTGCTCGAGCGCGAGCGCGCGACGCTGATCGTCGCGGTCGCGACGCTGGTGCTGAGCGTCCTGCTGTACGTCGTCGTGCCGAAGGGCTTTTTTCCGCTGCAGGACACGGGCGCCATCCAGGGCATCTCGGACGCGCCGCAATCCGTCTCGTTTGCCGCGATGGCGGAGCGGCAGCAGGCGCTCGCGCGCGCGATCCTCGCCGATCCGGCGGTCGCGAGCCTGTCGTCGTTCATCGGCGTCGACGGCACGAACACGACGCTCAATAGCGGCCGCTTCCTGATCAACCTGAAGCCGCGCTCGCAGCGCGACGCGGATGCCGCCGGCGTGATCGCGCGCCTCAAGCAGCGCGCCTCCGACGTGTCGGGGATCACGCTGTACCTGCAACCGGTGCAGGACCTGACGATCGAGGACCGGGTGTCGCGCACGCAATACCAGTTCACCGTCGAGACGGCGAATCCCGACGAGTTGTCGGCGTGGGTGCCGCGCATCGTCTCGCGCCTGCGGGAGCTGCCCGAGGTCGCCGACGTCGCGAGCGACCTGCAGGACGATGGCCTGCAGGCGTTCGTCGACATCGATCGGGAGAGCGCGGGGCGCCTCGGCATCACGCCCGCGGCGATCGACAACGCGCTCTACAACGCGTTCGGGCAGCGGCTCGTGTCGACGATCTTCACGCAGGCGAGCCAGTACCGCGTCGTGCTCGAGGTGAAGCCTTCGTTCCAGCGCGGGCCCGGCGCGCTGGCCGGCATTTACGTCGGCGCCGCGGGCGGCAAGCAGGTGCCGCTCGACACGGTCGCGCGCATCAGCGAGCGCAGCGCGCCGCTCGTCATCAACCACATCGGCCAGTTTCCCGCCGCGACGATCTCCTTCAATCTCGCGGACGGCGCCTCGCTCGGGGATGCCGTCAAGGCCATCGCGCTGGCCGAGCGCGAGCTCGGCGTTCCCGCGTCGATCGCCACCCGGTTCCAGGGCGCCGCGCTCGCGTTCGAGGCGTCGCTTGCGAACACGCTATGGCTGTTCGCGGCCGCGATCGTCACGATGTACATCGTGCTCGGCGTGCTCTACGAAAGCTACATCCACCCGATCACCATCCTGTCCACGCTGCCGTCCGCAGGCATCGGCGCGCTGCTCGCGCTGATCGTTTCCGGCAACGACCTCGGGATCATCGCG
>DATEIQ010000042.1:0-20806 GCA_035278845.1 Casimicrobiaceae bacterium
GGTCGCCGGATCCCGGATGCCGAGCGTGATCTCGTCGTTGGTCTCGAAGGATCGATCGTCGAAATTGCTCGACCCGACAGTGCACCAGACGCCGTCCACGGTCATCACTTTCTGGTGCAGCAGCGTGTGCGGATATTCGAACAGGCGTACGCCGCAGCGCAAAAGCTTCTCGAAATTGCGATGCCCGGCATGCTGCACCATCGGATTGTCCGAGCCGCCCGTCGACGGCATCATCACGCGAACGTCGACGCCTCGCTTCACCGCTTCGCCGAATGCGTCGATCGCCTCCGGCTCGGGAATGAAATACGGGTTCTGGATCCAGATCCGCTTCCGGGCGACGCAGATGATCGTGTGGTGAAGAAGCTTCACCGCCGGCGCCGAGCCTTCGGGCTTGACGTAGGCAGCGTGCATCGTCACGTCGCCGACCTTGTCGAGCGCGGGATAGACATCGTCGCCCACGAAAATTTCACCCGTTTCGCCGGTCCAGTTCTCGCTGAATGCGGATTGCACCGAATTGACGATCGGTCCGCGCAGCCGGACGCTCACGTCGCCGAAGTGCTCCTTGTCCTCGGCGTCGCCGAGCCACGTATCGACGATGCAGTGGCCTCCGACGAAGGCGACGCGCCCGTCGATCACGGCCAGCTTCCGGTGGTCGCGCTCGTTCATCACGCCGATGTTGCGCAGGCTGCGGTGATGGAACTTGACGACGTGGCAGCCGGCGGCGTGCAGCACATGCTCCGCTTCGTTGCCCATTTTCTTCGTGCCCGTCGCATCGAGCAGTACCCGCACTTTGAGGCCCGCCCGCGCGCGCTCGGCCAACGCCTCGGCCAGACGCTGGCCCAGTGTGCCTTCGGTCCACAGGTACGTCTCGAAATGAACGGTGAGTGTCGCCGACCGGATCTCGTCAAGGAGGACGTCGAAATAAGCTCCGTTCTCGAAAACCTCGACGGTGTTCCCGTCGACCGCCGTGCCGAGCGAAAGGCCGGCGAGGGAAGGCGTCAATTCATCGATCGGAACGTCGCATTCGATGTGCAGATCCGGATCGCGGTGGCGCTTGATGGACCAGATGACGAGCAGCTGAACGACGAAGACGGCACCCACGAGCGCGAGCACGAGAATCGGCACGGCGATCGATCCCGCGTCCAGGGTCATCGCGCTTCGGATAGCTGTCGCGGAGCAGCCTGCATGGGAGTCGAAGGAGCGCGTGTCGTAAGGCGGGGCGGTCGACTCGGATTCTACTGATGCCGCGGCGCTGTCGATCGAACCGTCCGTCCGCCGGACAGGCAAAAAAATCGGGCCCGGAGGCCCGATTCGCGTGTGACCGATCGCTTCAAGCCTTCGCGCGGTACGAGTCGCGCAGCGAGCGAACCTTGTCGTGATTGGCGATGACGCCCTGGTATTGCCGCTGCACGAGAGCGCTGACTTCCGCAGGGAGCTCGTGCTCCAGCGCTTTCTTGTATTGGGCCTTCGCGTAATCCTCGCCGCGCTCGCACTCCTCGAGGATCGCCTTGTCGTCGCGGCTCGCGACCGCTTCCTTTACGCTGATCCAGCCACGATGCAGCGCTCCGGCGACACTGCCGCCGCTTTCGGGATCGCCGCCGCTCGCGCGAATCGCGTCCTGCAACTCTCTTGCTCCCTGCGCACAACGTGCAGCACAGGTATCGAACAGCGACTTCAGCTCGGGGTTTCGTGCATCCTGAGAGGCCTTCCGAAAGCCCTTTTCACCGTCCTTCGACGTTTCCACGAGTTCGTTCAGCGTCGATTCGACATCATCGTTTCTCATCTGGGATCTCCTTGGGTTACAGCCGTTGAGCATGACAGTTGGTGCGTCAGGGCACCATTGGGAGCGAACTGATCCGCGTGTAGGACTTATCCCGGCCCCGGTCCTTCACCTGCGCATTCGAGTATCCCGGCCCGCATCCTTCGCCTGCGCATTCGAGCGATAATTGACTGCCTCAGGGACCCCGCAGAGAATCGAGGGCCCGCGCGCCGCGCTGACAGCGGATGCCCCACGATCGATCGACAGGAGGTGCAGAAATGAACGTATCGAGCAAGAGAGCGTTTCTCGCGATGATCGCGGCTTTCGCAATAGGCGCGTGGGTCGCCGCTCCGGCGCTCGCACAGCAGGCGGCGTCCACGTGGCAGCAGATCAAGCAGCGCGGCGAGTTGCGCATCGGCGTGACGCCCGGCGAGCCGTGGTACTTCAAGGACCCCGCGAGCGGTCAGTGGAGTGGAATCGGTTTCGCGATGGGACAGCAGATCGCCAAGGACCTCGGCGTGAAGCTCGTGCCGGTCGAAACGACGTGGGGCAATGCCGTGGCGGCGATCCAGGCGAACCAGATCGACGTGATGTTCGTGCTCGATCCAACCGACGAGCGCAAGAAGGCGATCGACTTTCCCGACGCGCCGTTCTTCTGGTACGCGCAGGGCGTTCTCGTACGTGACGGGCTGAAGGCGGCGAACTGGTCAGATCTCGACAACGAGAACGTCAAGATCGCCGTGACGCTCGGTACTGCGCCGGATCGCGACATCACGAAACGCCTGCCCAAGGCGAAGATCGAGCGCTTCCAGAACATGGACGAGGCGATCGCCGCCTTCTACGCCGGCCGTGTCGACGGCGCAGCGTTCTATCACCCCGCGCTGGTCATGCAGCAGGCGCGGGTGAAGAAAGGGCAGGTCGTAATCCCACAGCCCGTCGTGGCGCTGCAGACCAGCGCCGGCATCCGGCGCGAGGACGACAAGTCCTTCCGCGACTTCCTGGACAAGGAATTCGCGAAGTACTACCAGAGCGGCGAGACGCAGAAGTTCTACGAGCAGTTCCTGGCGTTTCGCAACATCGATTCCAAAAAGGCTCCGCCGATCATCAAGGAGCAGTGGAAGTAGGCGCGATGCCGGCGCCGCGCAATTTTTCGCGCGCCGGACACGACCGAATCGCGGCCGGCGCATCGTGACGAAGCACGGCGCGCGGCCGCGCGCCGAGGCGCGGGACACCGAATGAAATACCAGTGGGATTTCCCGGCCGTCTGGGCGCACTTCGACATGCTGTTGACCGGCCTGCTCGGCACGGTAAAGCTGGCCGCGCTTTCGATTGTCCTCGGGGTCATCGTCGGGTGCGTGATCGCCATGATGCGGCTTTCGCCCCGCAGAATTCTCCACGCGCCGGCAACCGCGTTCGTCGAGTTCTACCGCAATACCCCGCCACTGGTTCACTTCTTCTGGTTCTTCTATGCGCTGCCGATCCTGATCGGAGTCTCGTTCGATCCGTTCACCGCGGCCGTGCTTGCGCTATCGACGCAGTCGGGAGCGTTCTACGCGGAAGTGTTTCGCGGCGGCATCGTGTCGATCGGGCGCGGACAGTGGGAAGGGGCGCGGGCGCTGGGGATGAACTATCGCGCGGTATTGCGCCGGGTCATCGTGCCGCAGGCGCTGCGCCGCATGGTGCCTCCGTTCGTCGAGCGCTCGTTCGAGCTGACGAAGACCACGGCGCTTGCCTCGTCGCTCGCGTACGCCGAATTGCTGTACCAGGCGATGCAGGTCAACAGCATCACGTTTCGTCCCATGGAGGTGTACACGACGATTGCGGTCATGTATTTCATCGTGCTGTTCGCGGCGAGCAGCCTGATGCGGTTGGTCGAGTACCGGCTTGCAGCACGCGGCTAGCGAGGGGTGATGGACTACACATGGGACTTCCGCGTCGTGGCCGACGGCTTTCCGCTGCTGCTGCGCGGCGTCGTCGTCACCGTGGAGCTGTGGGTCGTGGCCTTCACGATCGGCTTGTTCCTGGGCTTCGCGATCAGCCTCGCGCGGATCTCGCAGCGGGCGTGGCTGAATGCGCCGGCCATCGGCTTCGTCGAGGTATTCCGCAACACTCCGGTGCTGATTCAGCTGATCTGGTTCTACTACGCGTTTCCGATCGTGCTGGGACAGCAGCTCACGCCGTTCGTGGCTGCCGTGCTGGCGCTTACGCTCAATACAGCGGCTTACTGTGCCGAGATCTTCCGCGGCGGCATCGTCTCGATCGAGCGCGGTCAATGGGAGGGTGCAAAGGCGATCGGCATGACGCGATGGATGACGATGCGCAGGATCGTCGTTCCGCAGGTGATGAAGCGAATGCTGCCGGCGTTCACGAACCGTGGCATCGAGCTGGCGAAGGTTACTTCGCTGGCATCGCTGCTGGCCGTCAACGAGCTCATGTACCAGGGACGCCTGCTGAGCTCGACGTATTACCGGCCGCTGGAGATCCTGACGGTGGTCGCGCTGGTGTACCTGGTACTGATCTATCCGGGAAGCTATCTGTCGGCGCGCCTGGAGCGGCGGCTGGCCGCACGCGATTGAGCTGATGCGATGAGCGACACCGTCATCCGCATCCGCAACCTGCACAAGCGCTTCGGCGACCTGCATGTCGTGAAGGGCGTCGATCTCGAAGTCCAGCGCGGGGAACGCATCGCGATCATCGGTGCCAGCGGCTCGGGCAAGAGCACGATCCTGCGGTGCCTGAACTTCATGGAGCTGCCAAGCGAAGGGACGATCGAGCTCGACGGAAAGGTGCTCGGCAAGGACGCGCGACTGAACGGCGGCAGCAGCGGGCGCGTCTACAGCGAAGCGGAACTGTGCGACGTGCGCGCGCGCGTCGGCATGGTGTTCCAGCAATTCAATCTGTTCCCGCACATGACGGTGCTCGAGAACGTCATGGAAGGCCCGATCACGGTCAAGCGCAGGCCGCGCGACGCGGCACGCTCGCACGCCGCCGAGCAGTTGGCGAAGGTGGGACTGCAGGACAAGCTCGAAGGCTATCCCGCCAAGCTCTCGGGCGGTCAGCAGCAGCGCGTCGCGATCGCCCGCGCGCTCGCCATGGATCCCGAAGTGCTTCTGTTCGACGAACCGACGTCGTCGCTCGATCCGGAGCTCGTGGGGGAAGTGCTGCGGGTGATCCACGCGCTCGCCGAGGAAGGGCGGACGATGCTGCTGGTCACGCACGAGCTCGGGTTCGCCTATCATTTCGCTGACCGCGTCGTGTTCATCGCCGACGGCGTCGTGCACGAGACGGGAACGGCCGACGAGGTGCTCAAGCATCCGAAGCGCGAGCGCACGCAGGCGTTCCTCGCGCGTTTCGTCGAGCGCGCTTTTTGAAGATCGTCGGTGTAAGCGTGCTCGAGTTTCATCGGAAACTCGATGGGCGCACGTGGAATCCCACGTTTCGCTGGCACGAGCGCCGCGCGCCGCTGCTCGTGCTCGAGACCGATCAGGGCCTCGATGGCATCGGCGAGGCGTGGTCGCGTCAGCATCGGATCGGCGTGGTATTGGATGCGCTTGCCGACCACGTCGCGCCGGCATTGCTCGGGGTGGATCCTTTATCGCGTCCCTCGATTGAACGCCGTCTTGCCGCGCAGCCGGAGTACGCCGAACCGTGGGTAGCGCCGGCGGCGGCCAGTGCGGTCGACATCGCGCTGTGGGACCTTGCGGCAAAGGTGGCGGATCAGCCGTTGTGGCGCGCGCTCGGCGGAAGCAACGACCGCTCGCCCGTTTACGCGAGTGGCGGCTTGTATCGTGACGGGGCAACGCCCGGTGATCTCGAACGCGAATTCGACGCCTACATCAGCGAAGGCTTCACGGCGATCAAGACGAAGATCGGCGCACTGCCGCTCGACGAGGATCTCGACCGCGTGCGTCGCGTTCGGCGGGCATCGGGCGATACCGTGCTATGGGTCGACGCCGTCAACCAGCTGACGCGCAGCATCGGGCCGGCCTGGTGCGAGGCGTTGGCGAATGCGGGTGCTGCCGCAATCCAGGCACCGCTGCCCTTCGACGACGTGATGGGTATGCACGACATCAATGCCTTGCTCCCCGTGGTCGCAGGCGAGGCCGAGCACGACGCGCAGCGATTCCGTGCACTGCTCGACGCCAATGCGGTCACCTGCCTGCAATACTGCCTCGGCCTGTGCGGCGGATTCACCGGTGCGACGCAGATCGACGACTTGGCGAAGGCGCGCGGCGTGAAGAGTACGCCGCAGTGCTTTTCGACCGCCGTGCTGCAGGCCGCGAGCCTGCATTGGGGTGCCGCGCGCGCCAATGTCGCGACGGTGGAGTACCACCGGTTCCACGACCATCTCGCCGCGTGCTTGCCGGAGTCGATGAAGCGCGTCGAGTCCGGCTTCGTTCACGTCGGGATGGCACCGGGCCTTGGGGTGTCGCCTCCGCGACTTGGCGAGCAACCCGACGGTGGTACGGTACGCCTGCACGCCCACCGGATTCTCAACGCCGATACGAGTCACGGATGAAAACACCTGTTTCGAATGCGCGGTCCAGCGCGCAGGGCTACGTCGACGATCCGCGCAACGAGGCCGTGCTCGTCCATGTCGACGGAAATCTCGTGCCGAGGAACGAGGCCGTCGTGTCGGTGTTCGATAGCGGCTTCGTGCTCGGTGACGGCGTTTGGGAGGGCTTGCGCCTGGTGAACGGACGGGTCGTCGCGCTCGAGCAACACATGGACCGGCTGTATCAAGGGGCGAGTGCCATCGCGCTGGATATCGGCATGCCGCGAGAAGCGCTGGTCGCCAGGATTCGGGACACGCTCGAACGCAACGGGATGAGCGACGGCGTGCACATTCGTTTGATGGTGACGCGTGGCAGGAAGAAGACGCCGAACCAGGATCCGCGCTTCGCGCCGGGCCCCGCCACCATTGTCATCGTTGCCGAATACAAGAAACCCAATCCGGAAGTAAGGGCGCGCGGGCTCGCGCTGTTCACTTCGACTTTCCGCTGCAGCGGTCCCGACGTCTTCGATCTGCGGCTCAACTCGCACAGCCGGCTCAACCTCATCCAGGCGCTGATCCAGGCCATCAGCGCGGGCGCCGACGAGGCGTTGATGCTCGATCCGCATGGCTTCGTGGCGAGCTGCAATTCGACCAATTTTTTCATCGTGCGGGATGGAGCGCTCTGGACATCGACCGGGCGGTACAACTTCGTCGGCATCACGCGCGGCAAGGCCATCGACGCTTTTCGCGCGGACGGCGGCGTCGTGCGCGAGCTCGATTTCACGCTGAGCGAGGTTTACGGCGCGAGCGAAGCGTTCGTCACCGGGACGCTGGGCGGTATCACGCCCGTTACGCGCGTCGACGGCCGGAGGATCGGCGATGGAAAACCGGGACCGGTCACCAGCCGCGTCAGTGATCTCTATCAGGATGCAATTGCCCGGTCGTAAAGCCTCGAGGCGGCGCGTGCCCGATACCCTCGGAGCCAAATCCCTTCGGAAAGCATCCAATCGACGTTGGCTGCGCGATCTTGGGCGCAGCGGGAGATCGACATGAGTTCAGAATCATCCGGAAAGACCGGCCCCGACCTGGCGCAGGGAACCGCCATCGATACGGTTGCCGACGGTGCGATGCTGGCCGGTCACGTCGGAGACGAAGCGGTGCTGCTCGCGCGGCGCGGCAACGAGTTCTTCGCGATTGGCGCTACCTGCACGCACTACAACGGTCCGCTCGCGGAGGGGCTTCTCGTCGGGGAAACGGTGCGATGCCCATGGCACCACGCCTGTTTCAGCTTGCGCACCGGTGAGGCGCTGCACGCGCCCGCGGTCGGTGCGGTCGCGTGCTGGACGATCGAGCAGCGTGACGGCAGCGTGTTCGTGCGGGAGAAGGTCGAGCGACAACCGCGCATCCGGATCACGCCGGCGCCCGAGCCGCGCAAAGTCGTGATCGTCGGTGGCGGTGCAGCCGGATTCGCGGCGGCGGAGATGCTGCGGCGCCAACGCTACGAAGGCAGCATCGTCATGATCAGCGACGATGCGGCGCCGCCGGTCGATCGCCCCAACCTATCGAAGGATTACCTCGCCGGAACCGCACCGGAGGAGTGGGTGCCGCTGCGCGATGACGCCTTTTACGCCGATCGGCACATCGACCTGCGGCTGAAAACAACGGTCTCTGCCATCGAACCCGCCAATCGCGAGGTGAAGCTCGCCGACGGCTCCACCATCGCCTACGATCGCCTGCTGCTTGCAACAGGTGCCGAGCCCGTGCGCTTGCCGCTGCCCGGCATGGATCTCCCGCATGTCCATACGCTCCGCACGTTCGCAGATTCGCGCGCGATCATCGCGCAGGCAGCTAAAGCGCGGACCGCGGTGGTAATGGGCGCCAGCTTCATCGGCCTGGAAGTGGCGGCGTCGCTACGCGCCCGCGGCATCGAAGTCCACGTCGTGGCGCCCGACAAACGTCCGATGGAGCGGGTGCTCGGCGCGCAATTCGGCGATTTCGTTCGTGATCTGCACGAAGAGCACGGCGTGCTCTTTCACCTGGAGGACACGGCGACCGCGATCGACGCGAATCGAGTCACGCTGAAAAGCGGCGGCACGATTGCGGCGGATCTCGTCGTCGCAGGTGTCGGCGTGCGGCCGCGGCTGCAGCTCGCGCAGGACGCAGGGCTGAAAATCGATCGCGGCGTCGCGGTCGATGCGTACCTGCAGACCGGCGCGCCAAACGTCTATGCGGTCGGCGACATCGCGCGCTGGCCCGATCCGCACAGCGGCGCAGCGATTCGCGTCGAGCACTGGGTGGTCGCCGAGCGGCAAGGGCAGGTCGCGGCGCTCAACATGCTGGGCGCGCGACAGCCGTTCGACGCCGTGCCGTTCTTCTGGAGCCAGCACTACGACGTTCCGATCAACTACGTCGGACACGCGGAGGCATGGGACGACATCAGCGTCGACGGGGATATCGGGCAGCGCGACTGCGTCGTGCGCTACCGGAAAGGCGGTCGCGTGCTGGCGGTAGCGTCGATCTATCGCGACGTGGATAGCCTCCGCGAGGAGGTGGCGATGGAGGCAGGGCGCACATGACGCTGCGCGGGCGATTTAGCGACGTAGCGTCACAGGATAGTACCGTCACGGTTCCAAGATAATCGGCTCTCACGCTATTGCAATGACACCCTTACTCGCCATCGACGTCGTCTCGGACATCGTCTGCCCATGGTGCTTCATCGGCAAGCGCAAGCTCGAGCGCGCACTCACGGAGCTACGCGCCGCCGAGCCGGCACCCGACGTACAAATCCGCTGGCATCCGTTCGAGCTCAATCCCGATCTGCCGGCCGAAGGCATCGCGCGCACGAGCTATGTCGAGCGCAAATTCGGAGGAACCGAGCGCGCGGCTCAGGTTTACCGCCGGGTCCAGGACGCCGGGGAGGCGGTCGGCATCGCGCTTCGCTTCGATCGCATCGAGCAGCAGCCGAATACGTTCGATGGCCATCGGCTGATTGCGTGGGCGCAGGGGCAGGGTGACGCTACGCCGCTTGTCGAGCGACTCTTCCAGGCGTTCTTCCTCGAAGGCCGCCGCATCGGCGACCACGGCGAGCTTGCGCAGCTGGCCGCGGAGTGCGGCTTGCCGGAGCATGACGCGCTTGCAATGCTGGAAAGCGACGTACTTCAAAAGGAGGTCAGGAGCGAGAGCCGGGAAGCGCTGGAAGTCGGCATACAGGGCGTGCCGTTCTTCATCTTCAACGGCAGGATCGCGGTTTCCGGCGCACAGGATCCCGCCGGGCTGCTCGAGGCGATCGCCACGGCGCGACAACAGGCATGAACCGGTCGTAATCACGAGCTTGGAGCTCACGTCCAGTTTCGAAGTCATCGACCCGCGCTTTCGAAAGCTCGTGCTTCCGAACGTGCACGTCGAGAAGCTCCACACCGGTTGCCGCTGGGCGGAGGGACCGGCGTGGTTCGCGGCCGGGCGATATCTCGTTTGGTCCGATATCCCCAACGACCGCATGTTGCGCTGGGACGAGACCGACGGGTCGGTCTCGGTGTTCCGCCAACCGGCCATGCACACCAACGGCAACACCGTCGATCTGCAGGGGCGTCTCGTGTCGTGCGAGCACCGCGGCCGCTGCGTGTCGCGCACCGAATTCGACGGGCGCCGCGTCGTTCTCGCCGATCGTCACGAGGGCAAGCGATTCAACTCGCCCAACGATGCCGTCGTCAAGAGCGACGGCAGCATCTGGTTCACGGACCCTAGCTACGGAATCGACTCGGACTACGAAGGCGACGCCGCCCCGGGAGAGATCGGCGCGAGCAACGTTTACCGCATCGATCCGGTGACCGGCCACGTTACCGTTGTCGCCAGCGATTTCTCGCAGCCGAACGGGATCGCCTTCTCGCAAGATGAATCGCGCTTGTACGTCGCAGACACGGGCCTCACGCATGCGGTGGACGGACCGCAGCACGTGCGTCGGTTCACCGTTTCGGCTGACGGAGCAACACTCTCGGGCGGCGAAGTCATCGTCACGTGTGCCACCGGTCTCCACGACGGCTTTCGTGTCGACGCCCACGACAATCTCTGGCTTTCCGCGAGCGACGGCGTGCATTGTTGCGCAAGCGACGGCGCGCTGCTCGGGAAAATCCTGATTCCCGAAGCGGTCGCGAACGTGTGCTTCGGCGGGCCGAAGCTCAACCGCCTGTTCATTTGCGCGACGACGTCGCTATATTCGGTGTTCCTGAATACGCGAGCGGCACCCCGCGGTTGATACGCAAGGGCCGCGCGCCCCGTGGCTTGCACATCAGGGCGGCGGCCGGCCCTGCCGCCCGCCGTCCGAAGCGGGCAGACGATCAATCAGCCCATTGGCTTGCGCGGTTGAAACGATCGCCGAGCATTGGTCCCGGGCGATCCTGGTGTTGAACGGTGTTGTCAGTTCGCGCATGAGGTTGTCGGGCATGGATGAATGGTCACCCGAATTCGCAAGGACGTGCACGAGCTCGTGCGCCAGCGCAACCGGCAGGTCCCGCGTTCCCGACGTGATCCATACGGTGTCCGTCATTTCGGGCCGTGACCGCGCGTTGGCGCGCCCGATCGCCTCGGCTTCGAACGCAGGTTCCATGCGCGTATCGTCGACGAAGAAGATGGCGGGCCTCGGCAAGCCGGCCCGGCGGGCGAATTCGCGTGAGTCCGGAGTCGACAGGTAGCGATAACGAGGAGGACCGTCGAACTCGTGGAGTCGCGCGAGCTCGATCCGTATTCCGCATTGCGCGAGAATCTTCGCGGCGCGCTTGACGCTGTCGAGAATGAGGCCGGGCGCCCAGCGCGTCCCGCTCACCATCGCCAGCTCGAGACGCAGCCCGTACGCGAGTGGCCGGGTAGGCGAGGGCTCCAGATCGCGTTTCGCAAGTGTCCAGCTGCGAATCTCCGGCAGCGGCGCGTCGCTGCCTTGGGCCCTTCCGGCCCATGATGCGGCGAGCCCCAGAAAGAGGGGCGCCACGAGGACGAGCCTCCGCCACTTCAGCAGCATGCGATTTGCCCGTCCGCCATTTCTATGGTGTGCCAGGGAAGCCGAGGAACCTGCGAAGTTTCACTGCTCGATCTTTCCGGATTCGCGCGTCAATGATGTCACATCGCTGCCCAGCGAATCGCCCCGCGGTCCGCCGAGCTCGGTCAAGGTCGTCGAATACACTTGGCGGCGGCATATGATCGACGAGGAGCGGTGGACAACATCACGCACACGCTGATTGGGGCACTGATCGGGGAAGGTGCTGCCGAAACTGTACCGCCCGCCGCCAACGAACGCACGGCCGCGATCCGGCGAACGCTGTTCCTTGCGGTGATGATCGTCGGCAGCAATCTGCCGGACAGCGATCTCGTCTACTCGCTCGGCGACGACAACAAGCTCTCGTATCTGCTCGAGCATCGCGGCCATACGCATACGGTCATCGGCGCGGTCGCCGGCTCCATCGTGATGCTGGCGGTATGCGCGCTATTCCTGCGGCTGAGGAATCTGCGGTTTTCGCCCATCGATTGGATTTGGCTGTCCGCGCTGGCGCTCGGCGCGCCGCTGCTGCACGTCGCCATGGATGCGCTCAACACCTACGGTGTTCATCCCTGGTGGCCGGTCGACAACCGGTGGTTCTACGGCGATTCGGTGTTCATCGTCGAGCCGTTGTTCTGGGCATCGGCCGCGCCGCTCGCGCTGCTGTTCCGAAGTCGGGTGGCGCGCGGCCTGGTCGTAATTTGCTTGTTGCTCGCCGTTTATCTCGCGTTGACGGCGGGGATCGTGGCAGCGGGATCGATCGCCTTGTTTGGGCTGCTCTCGGTGGCGATGCTCTTCGTGGGTTGGTTCGCCCATCCCAGGGGCGCGATCTTCGGCGCACTCGCAATGTGTGGAGTGGTCAGCGCAGTATTCCTCGTCGCGCATCGGCAGGCGGTCGCGCGCGCCGATTCGGACGGCGCATCTCGCCTGGCCGGATGGACGACGCTCGATCGCGTGCTGACACCGCTGCCGATGAATCCGCTGTGCTGGGAAGTGATTCTCGTGCAGGAACGGAGTGATCGCTACGCATTGCGGAAGGCGATGACTTCGCTTGCGGCGAACGTCCGATGTCCGACCCGAAGCATGGATCGCCCCATTACCGCGCCGATGGAGAAGGTGGAGTTGCCCGACACGCCCTACTTGCGCTGGCATGGCCAGTTCACGGGATCGCGTGAGCAACTGCGCGAACTCGCGGCGACTTCCTGTGAAGTCGCCGCACTGCTTCGCTTCGCACGCGTACCCTGGTTTCGCGAGAGCGAGCCACGGATGGCGGGCGATCTGCGATACGACCGCGAGCCGGACCCGGGCTTCGCCGAGATCGTTCTGACGCAGCCGCCACGTTGTCCCAGCTATGTTCCACCATGGGATCCGCCGCGATCGGACTTGCTGCGGTAAGGGCGCATGCCGCGCGGAGGTATCGAGTGACGTTGCGGGACGTCGTGGCGCTGGGAGAGCCTCTTACCAGCGGAACACAATTTGCAACGTAAGCGGCACGCGAACCGGCGCACCCCGCGCCGTGTTCATGGCACTGATTCACCGGCCCTTTGACTGCGTGTGCAAGCCGCGGGGGTTATGCGGCACGAACTGCACGGCTTGCAGGGAAAAAGTACAAACGTCGCAATGGACGACAAGGCATATCTGGCGCGCAAGCACCGCGAGATCGAGCTGATCGCCGGGTGTTTCGCCGCGCCGGTGGACGCGACCGTCCCGCGCAGCGCCGCGGACGCGATCGACGAGAAATTTCGGCTCGCGGGCGCGCTTCGCGCCGAGCGCTCGCTTTCAAGCTGGGCAATCACCGAGACCGCCCGTCCGGAGATCCAGCAATGGCGCGTCGGCGCGTACGCGTTCAGCTTCGGCTATCAGCGGGCCGATCTCGAGGTTCGCGGCCCATCGATCTATGATGTTCCGGGCCGTCGCTCGGAACTGCGGCAATACACGCTGTATACCGGCTCGGGCATGAGCGCGGTCGCCGTCGTGTTCACCGCGCTGCTGCGGGTGCGAAAACGGGTGCACCTGCTCGCGTCGCGCGGTTTCTACAGCGAAACCCGCGAGCTCCTCGAGAGTCTCGGGGAGCAGGTCGCCCTCGCCATCACCGGCAGCCGATCGGGCAAGCGAGGAGCGGCATCCAGGTCGTGGCCTGCCGAGTCTGTCTCGTCGACAGACGTAATGCGTGTACTGCTCGTCGACTCGTGCGTCAGCACCGGGTTCGAGAACTATCGCGACGCGCGCCCGGATGATTTCGACGTCGTCGTCCTCGATACGACGTGCTTCTGGCGGACTTCAGCGAGAATTCGGCGCGTGGTTGCGTGGGCATCGCAGGCGCATCTTCCACTCGTGCTCGTGCGCAGCCATGCCAAGCTCGACGCGCTTGGCATCGAGTACGGCCGGCTCGGGTCGGTCGTCCTGCTGTGGCAGCCGGCGAACGCGCGAGCCGCGTGGATGCGCGATTTTCGCAAGGCGGTCGAAGACTCGTCGCGGCTTTACGGCGCGGCCGCCATTCCGGCGCACTTTCCGCCTTTCACCGGTACCGAAGCGTATGAACGCGCAAGTCGCGCCCGGACTGCGGCAATCGTTCGCTGCACGCGGCGAATGGCACTGCATCTTGCGCTTGCACTCGGACGGGATGCCGTGCGCCGGTTTCAGCACGGGCTGTACCTCGCCCTGATACCGGGGCGCGACATGCATATCGACGACGTCAAGCGTGCGGCCGACGACCTGTATCGCACGCTCGCGCGCCAGGGATTGCTCGTCAAGCACGCGGGATCGTTCGGATTCGATTTCGTCGCCGTCGAGTGGTTTTACGACGCGATTGCGCGCCGCAACGTGATTCGCGTGACCGGCGCCGATCTTCCGTTTGCACTGGTCGACCGGGTTGCCGACGGAATCGAAGCATGGTGGTCGCGCCACCGCATGAGCGGGACGCCATCGACTCGCGCGCATCCTGCCGGGCCATTGCAGCCCGTTGCGCCGTGAAGAGCCGGGCAGCGACGCGGCTTCCGGGCAAGGCGCGGTCGTGCTGGGTCGCGACGGCACCTGACACGAACTATCCGCGCTACGAGCGCTCCGGCCGTACGGAAATCGCCGTTATCGGCGGCGGCATCGTCGGCCTCACGACCGCGTATCTGCTGGCGCGGGCAGGACATGCCGTGACGGTGCTGGAAGCGCTCGCCGTGGGCCAGCAGGTGACCGGTCGCTCCACGGCAAAGATCACGGCGCAGCACGCGCTCGTCTACTCGAATCTCGCCTCGACGTTCGGCCTTGAAACAGCGCGCTTGTACGGCGAGGCGAACCACGCGGGAGCGGAACTCATCGGATCGCTCGTTCGCGATCTCGCGATCCGTTGCGACTACGAGCGCAAGGACGCCTATGCGTACACGCTGCGGCCCGAGCGTCGAGCGGCGCTCGACGCCGAGGCGCAGGTTGCGCGTGAAATCGGCTTCGACGCCGAGGTGCTCGCAACAGCGCCACTTCCGTTCGCGACAGCAGGCGCGCTCAGGTTTTCCGATCAGGCGCAATTCAACCCCGCGAAGTACCTGGTGGGCCTTGCAAGTGCGTTCGCGCAATGCGGCGGGCGGATTTTCGAGAACGCGCGCGTTGCCAATGTCAAACGACGACCCGGCGGAAAAAGCTGGCGCATCGAGTCGGGTCGGCACCACCTCGACGCCGGGAGCGTGGTCGTCGCGACGCACATCCCGATGTGGACGCCCGTCCCCTACGACCAGCGCATGCGCGCGCGCTGTCACACGGTTATGGCGTTCCGCGCGGCCTCCGACGATACCATCGACGGCATGTTCATCGACGTCGACCAGCCATCACATTCGCTGCGCATGGGGCGCGACGCCAAAGGACCGCTGCTGATCGTGCTGGGCCCCAGCTTTCCGAATGGAAGCGACGGCGATGTCGCAGCGCGGTTCGAGCGGCTCGAACGCTGGGTGCGAGACAACGTTCCGGCCGGCGAAGTCGCGTGGCGCTGGGTGAACGAGGATTACGACACCGCGGACGACATTCCCTACGCAGGTGCGCTGACCGGCGATGCGGCCGGAATGTACGTGGCGAGCGGCTTCAACGGGTGGGGCATCAGCAACGGCACGGCGGCGGCGATGCTGATCGCCGACCAGATCGAGGGCGAGCGCAATCCATGGCGCACGCTGTACAACCCGCGGCGGCGCGCGCCGAAGGATTTCAATCCGGGCGGCGACACGAAGTCGCGTGTGGAACGCGTCAATGACATTGCGGCCGGAGCGGGTGGCGTGATCGAGCAAGGCAAGCGCAAGATCGCGGTGTTCAGGGACGCGCAGGGCAAGGCGCATGCGTTTTCAGCCGCCTGCACACACAAGGGGTGCACGGTGACGTGGAACAACGCGGACCTGACCTGGGACTGTCCATGTCACGGCTCCGTGTTTTCGTGCGACGGGCACGTGATCCACGGTCCGGCAACGGATCCGCTCGAACCCGAACGCCTGACGAACAGCGGCGACTAGGCTGCAGTGCCGTGGATGGGCGCGTGCTCGTCCTGCGCGGCTCGCAGGCCCTCGAGCACCGTTTGCAGATCGGGTCGCGAGAAGGGCGCGTTCGTGACGGCGATCACCTGCGTTCGGCCATCGGGATTGACGACGAAAAGCGCCGGCTCGGCGAAGGGCCGGATAGTTTCGCCCGGCTGGGGCGGTGAGACGTACAGCCCGAGCCGATGCATGTCGTCGGTAGTCAGGTCATACGCAATGGGAAAGCGCAAGCGTCCGTCGCGAACTTCCGCCTCGGCCTTGTCGCGGGAATCCGCGGATACGGCGGCGACGCTGATGGCGCGTTCGCGGAAATCATCCAGCATGCCGTTCAACTCGGCGAGATACTCGCGGCAGAGACCGCAATGCTTGCCGCGATAGACGACGAGCAGGCGCCAGCCCGGATCCTTCGCGAGCGACAGCGTCCCGCCGCCGACCTTGGGCCACGACAGGGAAGGAAACGGCTCGCCGGCACGGAATCGACGATCGCTCATGATGCGTAGGAGGCGCGGGCGACCGCCGAGTTCCGCGGGTGGCATGCAAAGGAGTCGAGGCAACGCCACGACCATTCGAGCATTGGCACGTCTTGCCGCGAGCATGGATATACAATCTCGAAAGTAGCGACGCTCCCCGCCGGCGGCGTGCTTAGCGTGCAAGTTCTCAATGAATTTGCCGCAGTAGCGTCCCGAAAGTCGCGGATGCCGATCCCCGAAATCCGGGAGATGTTGACGACGATTCGCGCCGTATGCCACGTAGTACCGATTGGCGCGGAAACACACGTTCTCGGTTTGCGTGCCGCTTAGTGCCGCCGGCATCGCCGGGGCGGGTACTTGTTATCCGAAGCTTCAATGCTGAACCGCAACGGCCGCATACTTCTTTCGCCCTCGGATCTCAACGACTTCGTCGAATGCGGGCACCGCACGACGCTTGCGCGGCAAGTCGCGCTCGGTGAGCGCGCGAAGCCGCATGTCGCGGACGAGGGCGCCAAGCTGCTCGCGGACAAAGGTATGGCGCACGAGCTCGAATTTCTCGCGCGCATGCGTGACGATGGCCGCGACGTCGTCGAAATTTCGATTGGAGAAAACTGGGATTTCGAGACCGCCGCAGCGCACACCGTCACGGCGATGCGCGCGGGCGCCGACGTCATCGCGCAAGCGACGTTCGTCGACGGACGCTGGCGCGGGCGCGCCGACTTCCTGCTGAAGAAAGCGGGGTCGTCGAATCTCGGTGCGTGGCGCTACGAGGCGCTCGACGCCAAGCTCGCGCGCGCCGAAAAGCCGACCTACGTGCTGCAGCTCTGCTTTTACAGCAACGGCATCGCTTCCGTCCAAGGCACGCTGCCCGAGCACATGCACGTGTTTCTCGGCGTCGGGCAAACGCGGACGCTCCGCTACGACGACTTTTCGGCGTATTACCGCCGCGTACGCGGCCGGTTCGAATCCGCGCTTACTTCTCCCGCCGCCACCGAGGCATATCCGGTCGAGCATTGCGCGCTCTGCGAGTTTCGCGCCGTCTGCCACGACCAGTGGCGCGCCGAGGACAGCCTGGTATTCGTCGCCGGCATGCGGCGTGCGCAAGTCGCGGGGCTCCGCGAATCACGCCTGCCGACGCTTGCGGCATTGGCGAAGGCAGCCCCCGGAACGAAGGTCGTAAATGTCGAAGCGCACGCATTCGAGAAACTGCGCGACCAGGCTGCGTTGCAACTCGACCGCCGCGTCTCCGGCCGGCTCGACTGGCACCGGATCGATGCAGAGGCCGGCCATGGTTTCGAGCAACTTCCACGCCCATCGCCCGGCGATGTGATCTTCGATATCGAGGGCGATCCGTTCTGGGAGCCTGCGCAGGGTCTCCACTTTCTGTTCGGCATCCTCGTGCGCGATGGTGACGAATGGCAATACCGGCCAATGTGGGCACATGATCGGGCGGACGAGCGGCGGATGTTCGAGAACTTCGTCGATCTCGTTCATGCGCGCCTCGCGGCCGATCCGGCGATGCACGTGTACCACTATGGCACCTACGAAAACGCGGCGCTCAAGCAGCTGATGGGAACTTACGCGACGCGCGAGGACGCGGTCGACGAGTTGTTGCGCCGGGGCGTGCTCGTCAACCTGCACACGGTCGTGCGGCAGGGCCTGCGCGCCGGCGTCGAAAGCTACTCGCTCAAGGAGGTCGAGTCGCTCGTGCCGTATGCACGGAAGGCCGAGGTGCGCAGCGGCATGGGCGCGGTGCTTGCCTACGAGCAATGGATGAGTGCGCGCGACGACGCCGCGCTGGCGTCGATCGCCGACTACAACGAAGACGATTGCCGCGCGACGCTCGCACTGCGTGACTGGCTGATCGCGAAGCATCCGGACGACCTGCGATGGTTTGATCCGCGTGCGAGCGAGGACAACGAGGAGGCGCAGCAGGCTGCCGGTGCGCGGGCCGAGTTGCGGCAGCGCCTCGTGGAAGGCGAAGAGCCCGGGTCGGCGCGATGGCTGGCAGGCGAGCTGCTCGAATATCACCAGCGGGAGGCGCGGCCGGTCTGGTGGTGGTTCTTCGAGCGCAGCGATCACATGACTGCGGACGAGCTGCTCGAAGATGGTGAATCGATTGCGGATCTCGAAGTGGACGGAGCAGCGGTCGCGGACAAGAGGTCACTCGTCTATCCGCTGAAATTCCCGGTGCAGCAGCACAAGTTCCGCCCGGGAGACACGCCATCCGACCCGGCAACGAAGAAAAGCGCCGGAACGATCGTTGCACTCGACGACATCGCCGGCACGCTGACGCTCAAGCGCGGCCCAAGCTTGAAGGATGTGCCGCTGCCGCGCGCGCTGATCCCTGATGGCCCCTACCAAACGAAAGCTCAGCGTGACGCGCTCGCGCGGCTTGCACAGTCGATGCTGGCGAACGACAGCCGCTATCCCGCGCTGCGAGACATTCTTTCGCGGACGCCGCCACGCGTTCGCGGGCGCGAAGATGGCCACGACATCCAGACCATCGACATCGCTGCGCAGCGTGCGCTGACGCTGGCACTCGACTCGAGCTACCTCTTCATCCAGGGGCCGCCGGGAACCGGCAAGACGTGGACAGGTGCGCGGCTCATCACCGAACTGATGCGCCACGGCAGGCGCGTCGGTGTTACCGCGACGAGCCACAAGGCGATCCACAATCTGCTCGACGAAGTGGAGCGGGCCGCGAAGGACGAAGGCTTGCAGTTCCGCGGCTTGAAGAAGTCGTCGGGCGACAACGCCGAATCGCTCTACGACAGCCCGTCGATCGCGAGCGCCGACGCAAACCGGGACTTCGCCGGCGCGGGTCCTGACACGCTGCTCTTCGCCGGCACCGCATGGCTTTTCGCGCATCCGGACCTCGATCAGTCGGTCGACACGCTGATCATCGACGAAGCGGGACAGGTATCGCTGGCCGATGCCCTCGCAATGGGAACTGCGGGGCGCAACGTCGTGCTGCTCGGCGATCCGCTGCAGCTCGCGCAGGTGTCGCAGGGTGCGCATCCCATCGGGACCGGCGCTTCGGTACTCGAGCACCTGCTCGGTGAAGAGGCGACCGTTCCGGCGCAGAGGGGTCTCTTTCTCGAGTGCACGCGCCGCATGCATCCCGACGTCTGCAGGTTCGTCTCCGAGATCGTCTACGACAGCCGGCTGCAGGGAATTCCGGAACTCGAGCGCATGGCGACGGCGTTCGGCACCGGCTTGCGCTTCGTGCCGGTGGCGCACGCCGGCAACGCCGCGGCCTCAGCGGAGGAAGCGGCCGAGGTCGCAGCCAGGATCGCGGCGATGATCGGCACCCCCTGGACCGATCGCGACGGCAAGGCGAAGCCGCTTCAGCCGTCCGATTTCATGGTCGTCGCGCCCTACAATGCGCAGGTGCGCAAGCTGCGCGAGGCATTGCTGAAGGCAGGATTGCCAAGCGTGCCGGTGGGAACAGTCGACAAGTTCCAGGGGCGGGAAGCGGCGATCGTCTTCTACTCGATGGCGACGTCCAGCCTCGACGACATTCCCCGTAGCCTCGAGTTCCTGTTTTCCCGCAACCGGCTGAACGTCGCCGTCTCGCGCGCGATGTGCCTCGCCGTGATCGTCGCGAGCCCGCGGTTGCTGGAAGCGCACGCGCGAACGATCGACCAGATGCGGCTCGTCAACGCGCTGTGCCGATTCGTGGAAATCGCCGGCGGTCAACCACCGTTCCCGGCGTAGTCGTTCCAGATGTCGATGCTGTATCCGCGCGGCATGTGATCGAGCAGCGCGTCCTGCGTCCGCGTCAGGTCCCTGATCCGATCGGCCAGCGCAAGCGGCGCCGGCAGCGCGCCGCCGATGCTTCCATTCGCATCGATGTGCCGCAGCTCACCTACGTGCTCGTATCCGAACGGGCGCCGCGGCGGTACGCGGGTGACGAGGTCGCGGTTGCTGACGTAGCGGACGGTCACGGCGCCGAAGCGATCATCGAATGCGGTCGCGAATGCCGTGTTGCCGACGCGCGGCGAGCCGATCGTCAGAATGCCACTCGTTCGGCCAAAACGATCGCCGGCCAACGCGGCGAGCGCGCCGCCCAGGCTGTGTCCGGAAAACCAGAGCGTGCGCTCGGAGCCGATCGAGGCGAGTGCGTCGGCGAGGCGCGGCTCGATGCGCTCGAACGCCTCGCGAAAGCCATGGTGGACCTTCGCGCCGGCGTCGTTCCAGCGAACGAGCGCGAATCGCGCGTCGTCGAAAACGTCCTGCAAGTCATCGACCTCCGTGCCACGAAACGAGACGATGACGAACGCGGAAGCGACGCTTATGTAACACTGGACGCCGCGCTGCTCGATGAACAGGCTTTCCATCCCCGCCGCGCGAAAGCGCGCGATCGCGATGTCGGGAGGCCAGTATGAAAGCAGCGCCGCCTCGGCGAGCCACCACGCGTTCACCCGCGACACCCGCGCGGCCGCAGGCTCGAACGGATTCGCTTCGCTCGCTTCGTAGTGCACGTAAGCGTCGTCAGCTGCAGGATGCAGTACGAACCGCATGTCGCGCTCCGCGCGCGGTTTGGGCCGG
>DATEIQ010000043.1:0-5768 GCA_035278845.1 Casimicrobiaceae bacterium
GCGCAGGAGCGTCCGCGAATCATCGCGATGACCGCCAATGCGATGCAGGGCGACCGCGACATGTGCCTGACCGCCGGAATGGACGATTACGTGACCAAGCCGATTCGCGTCGACGCGCTCGTTGCGGCGCTCGCGCAAGTGTCTGCCAGGGAAGAACGCTCATGAAGACGGCGGAACGATTGCAGGCGGTCGCCGATCTCGCGTGGGCGGGACAGCACGAACAGGCACTCCAGGCGGCCACCACGGCGCTCGGTCGGAAGTCTCTCACCGCGACCGAGCGGATGACGCTGCTCGACCTGCGCTCGGAGAGCCACATTGCGGTCGGCAACCTGAAGGCCGCTGCAGCCGACGCGCAAGCGATGGCAACGCTTGCGAAGCGCGACGGTGGTGTAGCGCTGCTCGTCTGCGCGCTTTGCCGCGCGTCGTATGTCCGAATGCGCGACGCCGATCCACAAGCCGCGGCGAGGCTCGCCGCGGCCGCCTTGAAGACGGCGGAGCGCAGCCGTTTCCCGGAATTGATCGCGGTGGCGCTGTGGCGCCTGGCCCTCGCCCAATCGAACGGCCGAACGGACCTGCCTGCCGCGATTCGCCATGCAACGCGTGCCGAGGCGCTGTTCCGACGCCTCGGCGCTACGGCGCTGCAGGGCCGCGCCTTGCACGCGCTGAGCGGCAGCCTCTGGGCTTCCGGGCAGATCGCCGCCAGCAGCAAAGCCGCAACCGAAGCGGTGGCGCTCGGGCGCCGCAGTGGCGACCTCTTTGGCCAGGGCGCGGCATTGAACAGCATGGCGCTGGCGGAGCCCGACATTGCGCAGCAGTTGCGCCTCTTCGGCCAGGCGCTGGAAGCTTACAAGGCCGCCGGCTACGTCGCGAACGCGATGTCGATGGTCGCCAACATCGGCGCCACGTACGGCGAGCTCGGTCTTTATCGGCGCGCACGCCGCCAGTCGCTCGAGGCACTGGGCCTCGCCCGTCGCGCGGGCGCGAAGGTGCAGCAGACCGTTCCATTGTGGAATCTCGCCGAGTATGCGATCGCCGCGGGATCGCTCGAAGAGGCGCGTACTTTCGCCGTCGAAGCCGATGCATTGACGCGCGCGGCGCGTGAAACGCGCTTCGAGTCTGTATTGCTTCACGTGGAAGGCGCGCTCGCGCAGCGCGAGGGACGATGCGCAGAAGCCGCACGCCATTTCGACCAGGCGGTTCGGAAGGCTGGCAGCGTCGACTTGAGGCTCGCGGCATTGACCGAAGCCGGTCGCTCGCATCTCGCGGCCGGCCACCCCGCCAAGGCGCTCGCCGCGACGCGCGCCGCAGCCCGGCAGCATCGGGCCATGCGGTTCCCGCCACTCGACGCGATCAAGCCACAGGCGCTTTGGCTGCGACACAGCCAAGCCTTGCAGGCGAACGGCCTGCAGGCCGAAGCACGCAAGGCGCTCGAGCAATCGTGGCGCCTGCTGCTGCGGAGCATGGCGAGCCTCCACGACGAGGGCTTGCGACGAAACTATCTCAACAAGCGCGCCGACAACCGCGACGTCGTGCTCGCCTGGCTTGCGCATGCACGCGAGCGCAAGCTGCCGAAGCGCGAGCGCGAAGCGCACCTGGCGGGAAAGGTCAGCCTGCGCGCGTCGTTCGAGCGCCTCGTCGACACGGGACTGCGACTCAACGAGATCAAGAGCGAAACCGAGCTCGCCGGATTCCTGGTCGACGAGGTGACCGAGCTCACGGGCGCCGAGCGCGTGATGCTCGTGACCGAGACACGGGACGCGGGAAATCCGCTTGCGATCGCGGGTTCCCTGCTACCCGCCGGCGAGGACGAGCGCGCGCTGCTGGAATCCCTGACGCCGTCGCTCGCCGAGGTGCGGCGAAACCGTGCCGCCCGATTGCGCCACACACCGGAAGGTGCGCCGGCACTCGACCAGCGCAGCAGTCTGATCGTGCCGCTGATCGTCCAGCGCGATCTGCTGGGCTATTTCTACGTCGACATCGACGGCGCATTCGGCCGCTTCCACGACGGCGATCGCGACCTGCTCGCGATGCTCGCGAGCCAGGCCGCGGTCGCGCTCGCCAACGTGCGTTTTGCCGAAGGCCTCGAGCGAAAGGTGGCCGAGCGCACCACGGAGCTCGAGCAGCGCGCCGGCGAGCTGACCATCATCAACAGCATCCAGCAGGGTATCGCGGGCTCGCTCGACTTCCAGGGCATCGTCGACCTGGTCGGCGCCAGGTTGCGCGAGGTGCTGCAGAGCGACGACGTCAGCATCAACTGGATCGATCACGAAAGGCGCACCGTCAAGCGGCTCTACGCGGTCGAACACGGCAAGCGGCTGCATCTTCCCGACGAAATCATCGCGGCCGATGAACATTGGGACCGGATATGTGCGCGGCGCACGCCGCTCGTGGAGAACACCGCTGCCGAGAACGCGGCTACGGTGCCCGGCACCGACGCGTGCCTGTCGCACGTATTGGTGCCCATCGTCATCGGCGACCGGCGCGTCGGCAGCATCTCGATGGAGAACCACGAGCGCGAATACGCGTTCGGCGAATCCGAAGTGCGCCTGCTGACGACGATCGCGTCGTCGATGGGTGTCGCGCTGCAGAGCGCGCGCCTGTTCGACGAGACGCAGCGGCTGCTGAAGGAAACGGAGCAGCGCAACGCCGAGCTCGCGGTCATCAACAGCATCCAGCAGGGCATCGCCGGCTCGCTCGACTTCCAGGGCATCGTGAACCTGGTGGGCGACAAGCTGCGCGAGGTGCTCGCGACGGACGACATCGGCATCCGCTGGATCGACCACGCGATGCGCGAAATCCACTTCCTGTACGAGTTCGAGCACGGCAACCGACTGACCATCGCGCCGCGGCCCGTCGTCGATAGCTCGCTGGAGCGCCGCGCGCCGCGTGTCTTCGGCACGGCCGCCGAGCACGTTGCCGCCGGCATGGTCGCGCTGCCCGGCACCGACCAGTGCAAGTCGTCGCTTAGCGTGCAGATCGTCGGCAGCGACCGCGTGCTGGGCTTCATTCTGATCGAGGACCACGAGCGCGAGCACGCTTACGGGCCCGGGGAAGTGCGCCTGCTGGAGACGGTGGCGTCGTCGATGGGCGTTGCGCTCGAAGCGGCGCGCCTGTTCGACGAGACGCAGCGGCGCACGCGCGAGTCCGCCGCGTTGGCCGAGGTCGGCCGGGACATCTCGTCGACGCTCGACCTCGCGACGGTGATGGATCGCATCGCGCGCCACGCCAAGGATCTTCTTGCGGCCGACGCGAGTGCGATTTTCCTTCCCGAGTCGGCGAGTGACGACGCCGCGACCGCGTTCCGCGCGATCGTCGCCGCGGGCGCGGATACCGCGGAGTTCAAGAACACGCGGATCGTCTCCGGTGAAGGGATCATCGGCAGCATCATCGCGAGCGGCAGGGCGGAATACGTCAACGACGTCGATCACGATCCGCGCGCGCTGCTGATCGCCGGCACCGAGCAGGACCTCAACGAGCGACTGATGGTCGCGCCACTGCGGGCCGGCAAGGTGGTGAAAGGGGCTATGGCCGTGTGGCGCACCGGCGGGCAGCCATTCCGGCAGCACGAGCTCGAGTTTCTCGTCGGACTCTCCCTTGCCGCGGTCGTGGCGATGGAGAACGCGCGGCTGTTCGCGCAGGCCGAGCAGCGGGCCACCGAACTCGACACGGTCAACACGGTGTCGCAGCAGGTCGCCGGCAAGCTCGATCTCTCGGCGCTGATCGAGCTGGTCGGCGAGCAGGTGAAGCGCGTGTTCAATCCCGATATCGCGTACGTCGCGCTCATCGACCGCGCGACGGACGTCGTCAACTTTCCGTTCCGGCACGGCGAAGTGAGTGCTTCGCGCCGTCACGGCGAGGGAGTCACGAGCCGCATAATCGACACCGGCCGGCCGCTGCTGATCAACCGCGACGTGCGCGGAAAGATCGCGGCGATGGGGACGGCGCGCCTCGGCAAGGAGGCGCTGTCATACCTCGGCGTGCCGATCGTCGTCGACGGCCGTGCGGAGGGCGTGATCAGCGTGCAGAGCACGCAGCGCGAAGGTGTCTACGACGCGAACGACCAGCGGCTGCTGGAAACGATCGCCGCCAGCGTCGGCATCGCGCTGCGCAACGCCCAGCTCTTCACCGAGGCGCGCGAGGCGCGCGCGGCTGCGGAAGCCGCCAACGAAGCGAAGAGCAACTTCCTCGCGACGATGAGCCACGAGATCCGCACGCCGATGAACGCGGTGATCGGCATGAGCGGCCTGCTGCTCGACACGCCGCTGTCGGACGAGCAGCGCGACTATGCTTCGACGATCCGCGATTCCGGCGACGCGCTGCTCACGATCATCAACGACATCCTCGACTTCTCCAAGATCGAGGCGGGACGGATGGACATCGAGGCGCAGCCGTTCGACGTTCGCGAATGCGTCGAGTCCGCGCTCGACCTCGTCGCCCCGCGTGCCGCGCAGAAGCAACTCGACCTCGCGTACGTGTTCGAAGGCGACGTGCCGCCGGCGATCGAGGGTGACGTCACACGGCTGCGGCAGGTACTGCTCAACCTGCTGTCGAACGCGGTGAAGTTCACCGAGCGCGGCGAAGTCGTGCTGACGGTCACCGCAGGAACGCGCGACGGTGCTCCGGCACTGACCTTCGCCGTTCGTGACACCGGCATCGGCCTCTCCACGGAAGCGATCGGCCGGCTGTTCCAGAAATTCAGCCAGGCCGACGCAAGCACCACGCGCAAGTACGGTGGAACCGGATTGGGGCTCGCCATCAGCAAGCGGCTCGCCGAGTTGATGGGCGGAACGATGTCGGCCGCGAGCGCGGGCCCGGGTCAGGGCGCAACGTTCACGTTCACGATCATCGCGCCGACCGCCGCGCTGCCTGCACCGGGGCGGCGCGAGTTCATCGGCGCGCAACGCGAGTTGCAGGGACGTCGCGTGCTCGTCGTCGACGACAACGCCACCAACCGACGCGTGCTGAACCTGCAGATGGCGAAGTGGGGAATGGTGCCGACGGACGCCGACTCGCCCGACAAAGCTTTGCACCAGGTTCTCGACGGGCACGTGTTCGATCTCGCGATTCTCGACATGCACATGCCGCAGATGAACGGCATCGAGCTGGCGCGGCGGCTGCGCGCAGCGCGCCCCGGCCTGCCGCTCGTGCTGTTCACCTCGCTCGGGCGCAAGGAAGCCGGGGACACCGATGGCCTTTTCAATGCCTATCTCGCGAAGCCGCTGCGTCAGAGCCAGCTCTTCGACACGCTCGTCACGCTGCTTGCGCAGGACACGGCGCCGAAGGCCGCGGGCGGCGCGAAACCGCGACTCGATGCGGAGATGGCGAAGCGCCACCCGCTGCGCATTCTGGTCGCGGAGGACAACGTCGTGAACCAGAAGCTCGCGCTGCGTCTTCTGCAGCAGATGGGCTACCGGGCCGACATCGCGTCGAACGGCATCGAAGCGATCGAGTCCATCGAACGCCAGCCGTACGACGTCGTGCTGATGGACGTTCAGATGCCCGAGATGGACGGCCTCGCGGCGTCGCGCGAAATCAACCGGCGCTGGCCCGATGGCACGCGGCCGCGGATCGTCGCAATGACGGCGAATGCAATGCGAGGCGATCGCGAGGAGTGCATCAACGCCGGCATGGACGACTACGTGACGAAGCCGATCCGCGTCGATCAGCTGGTCGATGCGCTCAATCAAGTGCAAAGCCGGGGAGATGCCTGACATGTCGTCACCGACGATCGACCGCGCGACGTTTGCCGAGCTCGAGCAGACCGCGGG
>DATEIQ010000044.1:0-4146 GCA_035278845.1 Casimicrobiaceae bacterium
GAAGTCCACCAAGAACAAGCGGCATCTCCGCGGCTCGAAGGACGTCCACGCGACGAACGCGAGCGCCGTGGCGGCGATGCTGCCGTACGCGTAAGGAGCCGCCATGCCGAGAGTCAAACGAGGCGTAACGGCCCGCGCGCGTCACAAGAAGGTCATCGCGCAGGCCAAGGGATTCCGCGGACGCCGGAACAACGTCTACCGCATCGCCAAGGAAGCGGTGATGAAGGCCGGTCAGTACCAGTATCGCGACCGGCGCGCGCGCAAGCGCGAATTCCGCGCGCTGTGGATCGCGCGCATCAACGCGGCGGTGCGCGAGATGGGCCTGTCGTACAGTGCGTTCATGAACGGTCTCAAGAAGGCGTCGATCGACATCGACCGCAAGGTCCTCGCCGATCTCGCCGTGCACGACAAGGCCGCGTTTACGAAGATCGCTGAGCAGGCCAAAGCGTCCCTCGTGTAGCGGGCGAAAGTACATCCCTACTTTCGCCCGGTAGTCAGCTTCGAATCGCAGGCAAAGCCCGTCGATTCGAAGCGCAAAACCTGGCAGGGAGGCGCGAAATCGCCTCCCTTTTTTGTTTGAACTCGTATGGATGACCTCGCCCGTATCGTGGAAGTCGCGCTCGCCGAATTCGCGGCATGCGCGGATCCGGCCGCGCTCGAGAACGCGAAGGCGAAATATCTCGGCAAGGCCGGCGCGCTCACCGAGCAGCTGAAGGGACTCGGCAAGCTCGCGCCCTCCGAGCGCGCGGCCACCGGCGCGCGCATCAACGCGGCCAAGTCGACGCTCGAAGACGCGCTGACGGCGCGCCGCACCGCGCTCGCAGATGCAAAGCTCGCCGCGCAGCTCGCAGGCGAAGCGCTCGACGTATCGCTGCCCGGCCGGGGTCGCGGCGTTGGCGGCCTGCATCCGCTGACCCGCACGCTCGAGCGCTGCGAGACGCTGTTCCGCTCGCTCGGGTTCGCCGTCGCCGACGGGCCGGAAATCGAGGACGACTTCCACAACTTCACTGCGCTCAACATGCCGGAGAATCATCCGGCGCGGTCGATGCACGACACGTTCTACGTCGAAGGCGGGCTGGTGCTGCGCACGCACACGTCGCCGATCCAGATCCGCTACATGGAAGAGCACGCGCCGCCGATCAAGATCATCGCGCCGGGTCGCGTCTATCGCGTCGACAGCGACGCGACGCATTCGCCGATGTTCCACCAGATCGAGGGGCTGTGGATCGGCGACGACGTGTCTTTCGCCGATCTCAAGGCGACATTCAGCGAATTTCTGCGCCGGTTCTTCGAGCGCGACGACATCACGCTGCGCTTCCGGCCGTCGTTCTTTCCGTTCACCGAGCCGTCGGCCGAAATCGACATGCGCTTCGGCGACGGCGGCTGGCTCGAAGTCGCGGGTGCCGGCCAGGTGCACCCGAACGTGCTGCGGGCGGTCGACATCGACCCCGAGCGCTGGCAGGGCTTCGCGTTCGGCATGGGCCCCGACCGGCTCTCGATGCTGCGCTACGGCGTCGACGACCTGCGGCTTTTCTACGAGAACGATCTGCGGTTCCTGCGGCAATTCGCATAGATGACGTCCCCTTCGCGACTGACGACATGAAATTCTCCGAACGCTGGCTCCGCACGCTGGTCGATCCGCCGATCGACACCGCGACGCTGTGCGACCGGCTCACGATGGCGGGCTTCGAAGTCGAGGAAGTGGCGCCGGTCGCGCCGCCGTTCACCGGCGTCGTCGTCGCGACGATCACCGCGATTGATCAGCATCCCGATGCCGATCGCCTGCGCGTGTGCACGGTCGATGCAGGCACGGGCACGCCGCTGACGATCGTATGCGGCGCGCCAAATGCCGCAGCCGGCATGCGCGTGGCCTGCGCGATGGAAGGAGCGATGCTGCCGGGTGGACAGGCGATTCGCCGCACGACGATGCGCGGCGTCGAATCGCAAGGGATGCTGTGCTCGGCGCGCGAGCTCGGGTTGTCGGATGACGCGGCCGGGCTCGTCGCGCTGCCGGCCGTCGCGGTCCCTGGACAGGACGTGCGCGAAGCGCTCACGCTCGACGACGCGCAGATCACGATCAAGCTCACGCCGAACCGTCCCGACTGCCTGTCGATCGTCGGCGTCGCACGCGAAGTGTCGGCGATCACGAACACGCCGCTTGCGTTACCGCCGCAGCAAGCTGCGCCGGTGACCAGCACGTCGACGCGCGGCGTGCGCGTCGAGGACGCCGAGGCGTGTCCCCGGTTCGCCGCGCGCATCATCGAGGGCATCGACGCGCGCGCCCCGACGCCCGCGTGGATGAAGGAGCGCATCGAGCGCTCGGGGGTGCGCTCGATCTCGGCCGTCGTCGACATCACCAACTACGTGATGCTCGAGCTGGGTCAGCCGCTGCACGCGTACGACAACCGGCTGCTCGAGGGCGACATCGTCGTTCGCTTCGCGCGTGACGGCGAGACGCTGACGCTCTTGAACGGGCAGACGCTCGCGCTCGAATCCGACCTGCTGCTCGTCTGCGACAGCGCGAAGCCATTGGGCCTCGCCGGCATCATGGGCGGCGAGCATTCGGGCATCTCCTTCGACACGTCGACCGTCTACCTCGAAGGCGCGTACTGGAATCCCGTTGTGATCCAGGGCAAGATGCGCCGGCTCGGTTTCCTGAGCGACGCCGGCTATCGGTTCGAGCGCGGCGTCGATTTCGAACTCGGCCCGCGCGGCGTCGAGCGCGCGACCCAGTTGATTCTCGAAATCTGCGGCGGCCGCGCGGGTCCGCTTACCGACGCGAAAGCACCGCTGCCGCCGCGTGCGCCGGTGCCGCTGCGCACCGCGCGCGTTGCACGCCTGCTCGGCCTTGCGCTTGCACCGCAGGCGATCGCCGACGTGTTCACGCGCTTGCAATTGCCCTTCACGCGCACCGGCGACGACTTCATCGTCAACCCGCCCTCCTACCGCTTCGACCTCGCAATCGAGGAGGATCTCGTCGAGGAGATTGCTCGCATCCACGGCTTCGACGCCATCCCTGCTACCCCGCGCCCGCACGTGCAGGCAATGCTGCCGGCACCGGAAGGCGAGCGTGGCGCATCTGAACTGCGTGCGCGGCTCGTTGCGCGCGACTGGCAGGAAGTGATCACGTTCAGCTTCGTCGCAGCAAGCGACGAGCGCGCGATCGATGCCGACGCCAAGCCGATCGCCGTGCTGAATCCGATCGCCGAGCATCTCGAAGCCATGCGCACGACGCTGTTGCCGGGCCTGATTGCGACGCTGTCGACGAACGTCAAGCGCAAGATGCCGCGCGTGC
Source organism: Casimicrobiaceae bacterium (assembly GCA_035278845.1). Classification (GTDB taxonomy): domain Bacteria; phylum Pseudomonadota; class Gammaproteobacteria; order Burkholderiales; family Casimicrobiaceae; genus VBCG01. The sequence goes on from DATEIQ010000044.1 coordinate 3,296, forward strand.
GCATCTTCGAAATCGGCCGCACGTTTTCGCGCGAAGACCGGGCACAGCCGCTGCGCATCGGCGGGCTGGCGTTCGGCGCCGCGGTGCCTGAGCAATGGAGCGCGCCAGCGCGGGGCGTCGATTTCTTCGACGTGAAAGGCGACGTCGAAGCGCTGGCCGCACCGCTCGCCGTTGCGACGAGCGCATCGACGCGTCCCTGGCTGCATCCTGGACGGAGCGCGGAAATCCGCATCGACGGGCACCCGGCCGGCTGGATCGGCGAGTTGCATCCGCGGCTCGTTCGGCACTTCGAACTGCCGTCGGCACCGACCGTCTTCGAGGTTGATCTCGCCGCACTGACGCGCGTTCCGATGCCTGTGGCCAAGCCGCTGTCGCGGCTGCCGTCGATCCGTCGCGATCTGGCCATAATGGTCAAGGAAAACATAGCGGTAGGCGATATACTTGAGGCACTGCGAGAAACCCGGCACCCGAGCATCGAAGCGCTCGACGTCTTCGACGTCTACCGCGGCCACGAGCTGCCGAACGGTATGAAAAGCGTTGCGATTCTTGTGCTTATGCGTGATACTGAACGTACTTTGACCGACGCCGACGGCGACAGCATCGTGGCCGGCCTGCTCACGACGCTGACCGCCCGCTTCGGCGCCACCCTGAGATCACAGGCTGCCCGATGACGCTCACCAAAGCCGAACTCGCCGACCTCCTCTTCGAACAGCTCGGGCTCAACAAGCGCGAGGCGAAGGATATGGTCGAGCGCTTCTTCGAGGAGATCCGCGCCGCGCTCGAAGAAGGCCGAAGCGTCAAGCTGTCGGGGTTCGGCAATTTCCAGCTGCGCGAAAAGCCGCAGCGCCCGG
>DATEIQ010000045.1:0-9968 GCA_035278845.1 Casimicrobiaceae bacterium
ATGCCAGGCGCAAGCGGTGCGCCCGCGCCGGGCGGATCGAAACAGGCGGAGGGCGCGATCGAGCGCGCCGTGGCGGCACTGGGCCCGGGCCCGCTGACCGAGGCGGCGCTCGGCGCGCACGTCGCGCCGCTGTTCTCGCGCGCCCTCGCCGAGGACCCTGCACGCATCTATCTCGCGAATCACTCGCTCGGCCGGCCGCTTGACGCGACCGCCGACGACGTCCGCGAGGGTCTGGATGCCTGGTACGCGCGCATGGGCGGCGCCTGGGACGCGTGGATGGCGGAGACGACCGCTTTTCGCTCGCGCATCGCGACGCTGTTGCATGCGCCGCGCGCGGATTGCGTCGTCCCCAAGACCAGTGCCGGGCAGGGCCTGCGTGCGATCCTCAACACGTTCGAGCGCGATGCCGTTCCGCGCGTCGTCGCAACGCGCGGCGAGTTCGACTCGCTCGACGTGATCCTGCGCGAATACGCGCGGCGCGGACGCATCGCGCTCTCGCTGGTCGAGCCGCGCGCCGACAACCGCTTCGACACGGCCGATATCGTCGGCGCCATCGGCGAGCGCGTCGATCTCGTCGTCGTGTCGGAAGTGGTGTTCAACACCGGGCAGCGGCTCGACGACGTCGAAGGCATCGTGCGCGCGACGCACGCGGCGGACGGCCGCATGCTGCTCGACGTCTATCACTCGCTCGGCGCGCTACCGGTGGACGTGCAGCGCAGCGACGTCGACTTCGCGGTGGGCGGCAGCTACAAATACCTGCGCGGCGGACCCGGCGCGTGCTTCCTCTACCTGCACTCGCGCCACCTCGACGGATCGCTGCGCACGCTCGACATCGGCTGGTTCGCCAAGCGCTCGCCGTTCGCCTACGAGCGTCCGGATCCGCCGCAGTTCGCAACGGGCGGCGACGCATTTCTCGAGTCGACGCCGCCCGTGCTCACGGCCTACCAGGCGCGCGCAGGGCAGCGGCTGGTGCTGGCACTCGGGCCGGAACGCATCCGCGCGTATTCGCTGTTGCAGCAACGGCGGCTCGTGTCCCTGCTCGCCGAGCGGGGCATCGAGGCGCAGGGCGGAACCGAAGACCGCGGCGCGTTCGTCGTCGTCACGGATCCGCAGGCAGCCGCATGGTGCGAGCGACTCGCCGAGCGCGGCGTCGCGACGGACGCGCGCGGACGCTATCTGCGGCTGTGCCCCGATATCCTGACGACCGGGGCCGAGATGGCCCGGGCGGCGGAAGCATTGCGCGAAATCGCGCGCTGATCGGGTCCGAGGCCGTATGGCGTCATGCGCGCGTGATGACCCGCACCAGGATCAGGAGCGCCGCGACGAGCACCGCCGCGCACAGAATCCCGACGACGATGATCTGATGCGGCTTGATCGTCACGGTGTCGCGCCGCATCGCCTCGCCCTTGCGAACACCGAAGAAGCTCCAGAACACGGCGCCCAAGATCTCGCGCAGCGTCGCCGGACGCGAAGGGCCGGGTTCGGGCGGGCGGGGATCGGAAGGCGGGGGCGCGGCGGGCATCGCGGCAGGGCGGGGTCGGCGACGATGTTAGCACCGGGCGGCAAAACGCTCGCGACGCCGCCCAAAGCGCAATTTTCGTGCTTGAAACGCGCCGGGACTCGCCCCATTTTCCGAACGTTCACGGCCTCGAAAAACGAATCGAACATCCGACCATGCGCTTCGACAAGCTGACCACCAAGTTCCAGCAGGCGTTCGCCGACGCCCAAAGCCTCGCGCTCGGCCACGACAACGGCTTCATCGAACCCCAGCACCTCCTCGCCGCCCTGCTCGCGCAGGAGGACGGCGGCACGGCGTCGCTGCTCGCCCGCGCCGGCGTCGCGGTGCCCAAGGTGCAGGCGGCGCTGAAGACGTCGATCGCCAATCTGCCCAAGGTCGAGGGCACGGGCGGTGAAATCACGATCTCCCGCGACCTCAACAACCTGCTCAACCTGACCGACAAGGAGGCGACGAAGCGCGGCGACCAGTTCATCGCCAGCGAGCTGTTCCTGCTCGCGCTGGCCGACGACAAGGGCGCCACCGGTCGCCTGCTGAAGGAGCAGGGGCTGACGCGCAAATCGCTCGAAGCGGCCATCGACGCGGTCCGCGGCGGCGCGAACGTGGACTCGCAGGAGGCCGAAGGGCAGCGCGAGGCGCTTGCCAAGTACACGATCGACCTGACCGAGCGCGCGCGCGAAGGCAAGCTCGATCCGGTGATCGGCCGCGACGACGAGATCCGCCGCACCATCCAGATCCTGCAGCGGCGAACGAAGAACAACCCGGTGCTGATCGGCGAGCCGGGCGTCGGCAAGACGGCCATTGTCGAAGGCCTCGCACAGCGCATCATCAACGGCGAGGTCCCGGAAACGCTGAAGGACAAGCGCGTACTATCGCTCGACATGGCGGCGCTTCTCGCGGGCGCCAAGTATCGCGGCGAGTTCGAGGAGCGGCTCAAGGCGGTGCTGAAAGACATCGCTGCCGATGCGGGTCGCACGATCGTGTTCATCGACGAGCTGCACACGATGGTCGGCGCCGGCAAGGCGGAAGGCGCCATCGATGCCGGCAACATGCTGAAGCCCGCGCTCGCACGCGGCGAGCTGCATTGCGTCGGCGCAACCACGCTCGACGAATACCGAAAGTACATCGAGAAGGACGCCGCGCTCGAGCGTCGCTTCCAGAAGGTGCTCGTCGACGAGCCGTCGGTCGAGTCGACGATCGCGATCCTGCGCGGATTGCAGGAGCGCTACGAGATCCACCACGGCGTCGACATCACCGACCCCGCGATCGTCGCGGCCGCAGAGCTTTCGCATCGCTACATCACCGACTGGTTCCTGCCCGACAAGGCGATTGACCTGATCGACGAGGCCGCGGCGCGCATCAAGATGGAAATCGACTCGAAGCCCGAGGCGATGGACCGGCTCGACCGGCGGATGATCCAGCTCAAGATCGAGCGCGAGGCGGTGAAGAAGGAGAAGGACGAGGCGTCGAAGAAGCGGCTCGCGGCCATCGAGGAAGAGATCTCGCGCCTCGAGCGCGAGTACGCCGATCTCGACGAAGTGTGGCAGGCCGAGAAGTCGCAGGTCGAGGCGAGCGCGCACATCAAGGAGGAGATCGACAAGGTCAAGCTGCAGATGGAGGACGCCAAGCGCAAGGGCGACTGGCAGAAAATGTCCGAGCTGCAGTACGGCAAGTTGCCCGAGCTCGAAACGCGACTCAAGAAGGCAGACAAGACGCTCGCGAGCGAGCAGGCGAAGAAGCCGCAGCTTTTGCGCACGCAGGTCGGCGCCGAAGAGATCGCCGAGGTCGTCTCGCGCGCGACCGGCATCCCGGTGTCGAAGATGATGCAGGGCGAGCGCGACAAGCTGCTGCACATGGAAGAGCGGCTGCACCAGCGCGTCGTCGGCCAGAACGAGGCGGTGCGCCTCGTGTCCGACGCGATCCGCCGCTCACGCTCGGGTCTCTCCGATCCGAATCGGCCGTACGGCTCGTTCCTGTTCCTCGGGCCGACGGGCGTTGGCAAAACCGAGTTGACGCGTGCGCTCGCCGAATTCCTGTTCGACAGCGATCAGGCGATGGTGCGCATCGACATGTCCGAGTTCATGGAGAAGCATTCGGTGGCGCGGCTGATCGGCGCGCCGCCCGGCTACGTCGGCTACGAGGAGGGCGGTTACCTGACGGAAGCGGTGCGCCGCAAGCCGTACTCGGTGATCCTGTTCGACGAAATCGAGAAGGCGCACCCCGACGTGTTCAACGTGCTGCTGCAGGTGCTCGACGACGGCCGCCTCACCGACGGTCAGGGACGCACCGTCGATTTCCGCAACACGGTGATCGTGATGACGTCGAACCTCGCGTCGCATCGCATCCAGGAGATGACGAGCGAAGGCCGCGATCCGGGCGCGATCAAGGTCGCGGTGATGGCCGAGGTGAAGGCCAATTTCCGGCCCGAGTTCGTGAACCGCATCGACGAGATCGTCGTGTTCCATCCGCTCGCGGAGGACCAGATCGCGCACATCGCCAAGATCCAGTTGCGTGGCCTCGAGCAGCGGCTCGCGAAGCTCGACATCCGGCTCGACGTCGGCGACGCGGCGCTCGCGCACGTCGCGCAGGCGGGCTTCGATCCGGTTTACGGCGCGCGGCCGCTCAAGCGCGCGATCCAGCAGCAGATCGAGAATCCGCTGGCGAAGCAGATCCTCGCGGGCGAGTTCGGTCCCGGGGACACCGTGCGCGTGCGCGAGAAGGGCGGCGCGATCACGTTCGCGAAGTAACGAATCGGTGTCGGAGGTGTAACTCCCCGGTGATCGAGTTGCACCTCCGACACCGGGGGTTACACCTCCGACACCGACTTTGCAGCGCCGTGTGCCCGCAGTTGTCGCACCAGTCCTAATGCCGTCAGCGCCCACGCGACGAGGGCGAGATCACCGGCGATGCGCGCGACGGGCAGCAGGAACGCCAGCTTGTTGGCGTGCGCGTACGCCTGCGTCGCGACGCTGTACATGCCGAGCGGAAACACGAGCGACCAGTAGCGCGAATCGTAGCGCAACGATGCGCCGTGCCGCAGATGCCGCCACACGAACATGATGACAAGCAGCGGAATCCACCACGTGCCGGTGGCCCAGAAGAACAGCGTGAACCCGGCGACGAAATGCTCGAGCTCGGCCACGAACGGATACCGGGCGGCAACCTCGCCGATCTGCGCGCCGGCGAGCGTGGTGATCGCCACCGCGCCCATGTTGATCCAATACGTCGGCGTCATTCCGTGCACGTCCATCGGCCGGAACGTCCAGCGGAAGAAGATGAGGCCGATCACCACGATGTAGAGCATCGCGCCCGCGAGGAACAGCACGAGACTCGCGAAGATCACGGCGTCCGGCCGGGGGAAGGCGTCCGCCACCAGCGTGCCGAGCACCGCGACCGCTTCCGTCGCGACGGTGGCGAGCAGCCACGATCCGTCGATGCCGTGCTCGAGCCGTGGCTTGTCCCCAACGAGCGTCACCGCCGCGAGGAACCCATAGAGCAGGAGGAACCACAGCACCAGGCTCGCGAGCCACAGCGCCGCCGCGATGGCGGGCCAGTGCGCGAGCCGCACGCACTGCACGCCGAGCACGCAAGTCCCGGCCACGACCGTCAGGAAGGCGGGACCTGCGCGGTGATCCGCGAGATCGGCGGCGACGTCACGCACGCCGGCTGCTAGCCTCGCGAAGCCGCATCCCCACAGCAGCACGTACGCGATCGCATTGATCGCGAACAGCGTCCACGCCGCACCCGCGAAGCCCTGGTCGGCGAGCGCGATCGACACGATGCCGGTTGCCATCACCAGCGCGAAGTAGCCGGGGAAGGCGTTGCGGAGGGGCGCCGGAACGGAAGGAATGTGCGCGGGCGATGCGCGCATCAATCGCGCATCCTTTGCCAAGCATACATCCACGCGTCAACCCGCGTGCAGCAGCCGTCCGCCTGCGAACGCCCAGTTCTCCCAAGCGGTCTCGATGAACACGATCATCACGTTCTCCGGGTCGAGCGACGCGTCGCGCGCGAGTGCTGCGGTGATGTCGGCGACGAGCTTGCGCCTGATCTTCACGCTGCGGCCGACCGACCAAAGAATTTCGATCAGCACGAAATCGGCCGTGCGCGAAGTCGCGACGTCCGGATAGGTCGCGTCGAACCGGAAATTGTCCGTGTCCAGTTGCAGCACGCGCTGGAACCGGTCCGCTTCCGGAACTCCGGCCGCGACGAGGGCGCGGTGCACGGTGTCCAGTACAGCGGCCTTGAATTCGCGGGGACGCGGGCGCTGCAGCGTCAGGGTCACGAGGGGCATGGTGGTTTCCTTCCGTTCGAGTGGCCGGATTCTGGAGCGTCACGCATACGGCGCGTGATGGCGAGGCGGCGGGGTAAGCAGCCCGGCGAGCATCGACCACAGCGCCGATTTCCGTGCAGCAAGCGCCGGCACGCGCATGGTTTCCGCCTGCCGTCCGACGATGCAGAACAGCACGGCGCCCATCGCTTCGACGACGGTCGCGCCGTCGGATTCGACGACGAAGTTGTCGCCAGTCCGCAGCACGACGTCGTTGGGATTTCCTTCCTGCGTGAGCCACAGAGTTCCCTGTGTCACGCGCAGCGTGGCGCCGCGAATGCCGGGCAGCGTGACGGCTTCGCGGGAATCGAGACTCACGACGGTGCCGGATTCGAAACAGGCCATGGCTACCTCCGTTAGAATGCGTGGGGATCATTCGACGCCGACGACGATCCGCATTTGCAAAGCTGGCGTCGATGAAGAGCATTCTGACTTTCTGCCCGAGGCGGCTCAACCGCGGAATTCGCATGGGACGCATGCATGGAGCGCATGCATAAGACGCTGCGTCGGCTGCCTTCGCTCGACTTCCTGCGCGGTTTCGAGGCGGCAGGGCGGCGGCTTTCCTTCACGCTGGCGGCCGAGGAACTGTTCCTCACGCAATCGGCGCTCTCACGCCAGATCAAGGCGCTCGAGGATGCCCTCGGCGTCGCGCTGTTCGTCCGGCGGCATCGTGCGCTCGCGTTGACGCCGATCGGCGTCGCGTTTCATCGCGACGTGACCGGACTGCTCGAGTCGCTCGCGACGGCCGCCGACCGGACGACCGGCGCGGTGCGCGCACCGGGACTTACGCTGTCGACGACGGTGTCGTTCGCATCGCTGTGGGTCATACCGCGGCTTGCGAGTTTTCGCGAGCGTCACCCCGACGTCGAGGTTTACGTATCGGCCGACGACCGCGTCGTTGATCTCGCGCGCGGTGACGTCGACGTCGCGGTCCGCTATCTGCCCGACGCCTCCGCGCCCGAGAACGCAGTCCGCCTGTTCGGCGAGCGGATGACGCCGGTGGCAAGCCCGAAGATCGTGCGCGACCGACGCTCGTTGCGCACGCCCGCGGATCTCGCGCACCACGTGCTGCTGCATCTCGACGATCCCGAAGGACGCACGCCGTGGCTCGATTGGCGAAGCTGGCTCACGTCGAACGGCCAACCGGGATTGAAGCCGGCTGGCGCGTTGCGCTTTCGCATCTACGATCAGGTCGTGCAGGCCGCCGTGGGTGGTCAGGGCGTTGCGCTCGGACGCTTGCCGATGCTGGCCGAGCATTTGCGCGACGGCCGACTCGTCGCGCCGTTCGTGCGCAAGTACGACTCGGCGCGCGGCTACTTTGCGATCACCGCGCCGCAGGTGCAGGATCGTGCGGACGTCGCCGCTTTCGTTCGCTGGCTCGCCGACGAGGCGGCCCGGGAAACGACGCGTGCGGACCCGTCATCGCGGCGCAGCGGAACATCGGCACGAGCCGCGCGATAATCGAAGCGATGGACCATGCAACACTCGCGCCCTCGGCGTGGATCGCACGCTTCGCGCATCTGGTGCCTGCGAACGCGCACGTGCTCGATCTCGCGGCCGGGCATGGACGACACGCACGGCTGTTCGCATCGCGCGGGGCGCGCGTGCTTGCCGTCGACCGAGACGCGGCCGCGCTCGCGACGTTCGCCGGCGTGCAAGGCATCGAGACTATGATCGCCGATCTCGAAACCGGCGCTTGGCCGCTCGGCGATGTGCGACTCGATGCCATCGTCGTCGCCAACTACCTGCATCGTCCGCTGTTTCCGCATTTGGTGCGGGCGCTGGCCGACGACGGCGTGCTGCTGTACGAGACGTTCGCGGTGGGGAACGAACGCTTCGGCCGGCCGTCGAATCCCGACTTCCTGCTCCGCGCCGGCGAATTGCTGGACGTCGTCCGTGGTTGGTTGACCGTCGTCGCGTTCGAGCAGGGCGAAGTAGCTGGCGAGCGGCCCGCGGTCGTGCAGCGCCTTGCCGCTGTCGGCCCGAAGCAACCCTGGCCGCCGGCCATCGGGGCGGGCGAATCGCCTTTCCCCGGGTAGCGCCCGCGGCGAAGCGCGGCCCGGAAATACGTCTCCGACTCCAATTTCCACCGGGGGATGGGGTAAAATCGCTCGTTTTTTTGGACGTGCAGGTTTCATGGTTTCAGGAAGTCTCGTCGCGATCGTCACGCCGATGCAGCAGGGCGGCGCGCTCGATCTCCCGGCACTCGGCCGCCTGATCGACTTTCAGATCGACAACGGCACCGCGGGCATCGTCATCGTCGGCACGACGGGCGAATCGCCCACCGTCAGCGTCGAGGAGCATTGCCGGCTGATCCAGGCGGCGATCGATCACGCCAAGGGTCGCGTTCCGGTCATCGCCGGCACCGGCGGCAACTCGACGGCCGAGGCGCTCGAGCTCACGCGCTTTGCGAAGCGGGCGGGCGCGTCGGCATGCCTGTCGGTGGTGCCGTACTACAACAAGCCGACGCAGGAGGGGATGTATCGGCACTTTCGAACGATCGCCGAAAGCGTCGACCTGCCTGTGCTGCTGTACAACGTGCCGAGCCGCACTGTCGCCGACCTCACGACCGACACGGTGCTGCGCCTCGCGGAAATTCCGGGCATCGCGGGGATGAAGGACGCGACGTCGGATCTTCCGCGGCTCGTCGATCTTCTCAACCGGCTGCCGGCAGGCCGCGAGTTCGCGCTCTATTCGGGCAACGACGACACCGCGCTTCCGTTCATGCTGCTTGGCGGTCACGGCGTCATTTCGGTCAGCGCCAATGTCGCGCCACGGGTCGTGGCGGAAATGTGTTCGGCCGCGCTCGACAACGATGTCGTCACGGCACGCGTCATCAACGCCCGGCTGGCCAACCTCAACGCACGCCTGTTCGTCGAAGCGAATCCGATCCCGGTCAAATGGGCGCTGGCCGAGATGGGCTTGATCCACAATGAATTGCGGCTGCCGCTCACGCCGTTGTCGCCGCGATTCCACGAGGCCATTCGCGCCGAGCTCCGCGCCACCGGCTGCATCGGCGAGCCTCTGTCGAAGGTCCTGACGTGACGAATCGATTGTCCTTCCGCGGCGTCGCCATTTTGGTGCTCGCCGCTCTCGCGTTCGTGCTTGCCGGCTGCGAATCGATGAACGTGAGCTCGCTCGGCAAGCGCATCGACTACAAGTCGGCGAGCTCCTCGCCGTCGCTCGAGTTGCCGCCCGACCTCACCACGCCGCAGTACGACGACCGGTATGCCGTGACGTCGGCGTCCGAGCTCGCGGCGCGCAACGCCGCCAAGCCGCAGCGAACCGAGCTGCTGCCGACGAATTCGGAAGCGCACGTCGCGCGCGCCGGCAACGAGCGCTGGCTGGTCGTCAAGGCGACGCCGGAGGAGGCGTGGTCGCAGGTGCGGAAGTTCTGGACCGACACGGGCTTCGTCATTGCGAGCGAGCAGCCGGCGCTCGGCGTGATGGAAACCGACTGGGCCGAAAACCGCGCGGAAATCCCGCCGGACCTGCTGCGAAAGTACGTCGGCAAGTATCTCGACGTGTTCTACACGACGTACAAGCGCGACAAGTTCCGAACGCGCATCGAGCGAGGCATCGAGCCAGGCACTGTCGAGATCTAGGTGTCGCACCGCGGGATGGAGCAGGTGCCGACGACGAAGATCGACAACGTGCAGGGCGCTGCCTTCGCGTGGGCCGTGATGCCGGCCGACCCCGATCTCGAGGCGATGATGCTGTCGCGGCTGATGATGAGCTTCGGCACGCCGGAAGCGCAGGCGGTCGCTGCGGCCTCGCCTACGGCGCCGGTGACGCCGCATGCGCGGCTCGAAAAGAACGACGGCATCGCTCGGCTCGTCGTCGACGACCCGTTCGACCGCGCGTGGCGGCGCGTCGGCCTGGCGCTCGATCGCAGCGGCTTCACCGTCGTGGATCGCGACCGCTCGACGGGCACCTATTACGTGCGCTTTTCCGATCCCGACGCCGACATGGCGCGCAAGGACCGCGAAAAGGGATTCCTGTCGAAGCTCCTCAACTTCTGGAAGACCGACGACAAGGACAAGCCGGAGCAGTATCGGATCAAGATCGTCGAGACGTCGCCGCAGAGCACCGTGAGCGTGCAGGATCCGTCCGGCAACCCGG
>DATEIQ010000046.1:0-48574 GCA_035278845.1 Casimicrobiaceae bacterium
GGAGCGGGCACGATCCGCGTGTTGGTCATTTCCATGAAAAGGTCCCGGGAAGGCGCGATCGAGGCGACGGCGCGCGAGGCGCGATCGTAGCAAAACCCGAGGTCAGATCACGAACGCCTCGAGCGTCTCCGGCGCGAAGAGGTCCTCGGGCTCGAGCTTGCGCCTGGACAGCCCCTGCTCGAACGAGTAACGCAGGAACGTGTCGAGCGTGGCCCGGTTGCGCTCGAAGCCGTACGGCCAGAAGTCCGGGCCCATCAGCGCCTCGGCTTCCTCGATGTGCTCGATGAGCCACGGCAGCATCGCCTTGAGCGCGGCCGTCTCGCGGTAGTCCTCGTACACCAGCGCCTGCGCCTGCACGAGCGCCTTGAACAGCGACTGCGCGACCCAGCGGTTCTGCTCGTACACGTCGCGGCGGATCACCACCGTGTGCATGATCGGAAAGATGCCCGTCTCGCGAAAATAGCGCTGCTCGACGCTCTTGTAGTCGGCAAACAGCCGCCTGACCCTGCCATCCCCGCTTCCGAACGTCGAAGGCATCCGTGCCGTGTGCAGCGCATCGATGTCGCCGCGCGCGAGCATCTGCGCCAGCGTCTGCGTAGGGCCGATCCGCTCGATGCGGATGTTGGACGGCAGGTCCAGCTTGATCTTTTCGTCCCGCCCGGGCTCCTCCTCGCCACCGGTGCAGTAGGTGACGCTGTCGACGGGCACGCCGTAGTGCTCCGCGAGAATGCCGCGAATCCACACCGGCGCCGTCATCTGGTATTCGGGCGTTCCGACGCGCTTGCCGATCAGGTCACGCGGCTCCCTGATGCCGGCATCGGCATTGACATAGATGGACGAGTGGCGGAAGAAGCGCGATGGAAACACGGGGATCGCCACGAACGGGCGCGGCTCGCGGAACAGCGAGACCGTGTACGACGACAATGACATCTCCGCCGCGTCGAACTCGCGGTGCCGCAGCATGCGGAAGAACGTCTCCTCGACCGGCAGATCGAGCACGTCGAGATCGATCCCGTCCGGTTGCACCGAGCCGTCCATCAGTGCGCGCACGCGGTCGTAGTTCCAGCATGCCAGCGACATCCTGAGCTTCGACACTACTCTTTTCCTCCGACGCGACGCGCCCACAGTTCCCACACGCGCGCGAGTTGCGTATCGTTCGTTGCGGCCGCAAGCGCCGCCTCGTCCTCGTTCAGGTATGTCGGGGCGCCGAGCGCGAGTGCCTGCGATTGCAGGCGCGCGTTGAGCTCGGCATAGATCGCGCGGTACACGACCTGCTCGACCGACGAGCCGACCACCGTCGACCCATGCCCGCGCATCAGCACCACCGAATGCGACCCAAGCGCCGTCGCAAGCGCACGGCCGAGCGCCTGGTTGCGGATCAGCAGATCGGTGTTGCCGGCGACGTCGCGGATTTCGAACAGCGCCGTGCCTCTGCCGAGAAATCCGCTCATGTGATAAAGCGGCTGCAGGGGGGTGCGCGTGGCGGCGAACGGTATGACGCTCGGCGAATGGCTGTGCACGACGGCCTGCACGTCCGGCCGCGCGCGGTAGAGCTCGGCATGAATGAAGCGCTCGAGGTACACGCGGTGCGCGCCTGCATCGAGCGCGTTGCCGTCGAGGTCGAACGTCAGGATGTCCTGCGGCGTCACGAGTCCCGGCGCCAGGTTCCGCGCCAGCAGGAAGTGCACGGGCGACGCCGGGTGCCGCGCGCTGACGTGGCCGAACCCGTCCAGGACGCCCTGGTCGTACAGGATGCGATTGGCGAGCGCCACTTTTTCGATCAGCGCGCTATCGGCGGCGGGTGGCGCGGGAATGCTCATCGATGAAAGGCTTCTGCGCGTACGGACGTCATAAGCATGCGAATCACAGCGCGACGTGCACGTTCTTCACCTGCGTGTAGCTCAATAGCTCGTCGAACGATTCCTCCCGTCCCTGGCCCGATTGCTTGTAACCTCCGAACGGGGCGCCGAGAAAGTGCCGGCCGGTGTTGTTGATCCAGACGTAGCCGGCGTCGACCGCCGCCGCCGAGCGGTGCGCCGTCGCGAGATCGCGCGTCCAGATCGAGCAGCTCAGGCCGTACTCGACCGAGTTCACGTCGGCCAGCATGCGCGCCTCGTCGGTCCACGACAAAACGCACAGGACGGGGCCGAAGATTTCCTCCTGCGCAATCCGCATCTGCTGCGTCACCCCGGTGAATACGGTGGGCGACATGAAAAACCCTTTCGCAAGCGCCGGATCATGCGGCCGCTCGCCGCCGCACGCGAGCGTCGCGCCCTCCTCGCGCCCGAGCTTGACATAGCGCTCGATCTTGTCGAGCTGCGCCCGCGAGATGATCGCACCCATGGTCGTCGAGCGCTCCGTCGGCAGTCCCGGCATGAAGCGTCGCGTCGCTTCCACGATTCCGGCGACGACGCGGTCGTGCAGCGATGCGTGCACGAACACGCGCGACGTCGAGCCGCAGGACTGCCCGCACCACGTGAAGTTCATCCCGGCCACCGCACCCGCAATTGCCTTGTCCACGTCCGCGTCCGCATAGACGATGCACGCGTTCTTCCCGCCCAGCTCGAGCGTCACATGCTTCAGGCGCTCTGCCGCCCCGCGCAGGATCGCACGCCCGGTGCCGACGCTGCCGATCAGCGCGAGCCGCGGGATCAGCGGATGAGCGACCAGCGCTTCACCGCATGCGGCCCCGCCAGTGAGAACGTTGATCACCCCCGGCGGCGCAGCGTCGCCGATGATTTCCATCATCCGGTAGGCCGACAGCGGCGCCTGCTCGGGCGGCTTCATGATCACCGTGTTGCCGGCCGCGAGCGGCGCCGCCATTTTCGCGGCCGTGAACATCAGCGGATGGTTGTAAGCGACGATGCGCGCGCAGACGCCGAACGGCTCGCGCAGCGTCATGTCGAGGGCATCGCCGCCCATCGGGATCGTTTCGCCCCTGGCCTCGGCGGCCAGCCCCGCGAAATAATCGAGTTGCGCGGCCGCGGCGTGCACGTCCGCCGTCATTTCCGACACGGGATTGCCACCGTTCGCCGCGTCGATCAACGCCAGCTCGTCGGCGTGCGCACGAAGACGCCCGGCGATCATGCGCATGACCGCGCCGCGATCGTACGGCCGCATGCGCCGCCAGTCCGCAAATGCGCGATGGGCGGCACGCGCGGCGGCGTCGACGTCGTTTGCATTCGCCACGGCGCATTCGCCGAGCGTCTCGCCAGTGGCCGGGTTCGACGTCGATGTGTAACCACCCTGCGGGCGTTGCCATGCGCCGGCATAGAACAGGTCGCGATGGCGCGGCATCACATCGGCTACCGACAGCGGCGGGCGCGTGTTCGCAGGTTCGTTCATCCGTTCCCCGGCACCAACCGCGCGTCAATCACCACGACGTCGCCCTCCGACGCACGCCGCAATCCCTCGGCCAACGCATCGGCGAGCGCAGCGGCGGAGCCGACGGGACCGATCCCGTGCGCCCCTTGCGCGCGCGCCATTGCAGCGATATCGATATCGGGATCGCGGATGCGCTGCCCGATCCATTTGTTCGCAACGCTGCGTCCGCGTGCCTTCGCCACGCGTTCCTGATGCAACTCGTCGTTGTAGAAGCTGCAATTGTTGGCGACGACGATGACGCATGGCAACCGGTAGTGCGCCGCCGTCCACAGCGCGGTGACGCCCATCAGGAAATCGCCGTCGCCGACGATCGCCACGGGCAGCCGGCCGCTGCCTTTCAGCGCAAGCGCGGCGCCGACGGCGATGCCCGGACCGGCACCCACGCCGCCGCCGCCTTCGAGGCCGATGTAATCGAGCGGGTGCCGGAAATGGCGATACGAGCCATGCCAGCCGAGCGGAAGCGCGGTAACACAGACGTCGATGTCGCGCGTCGCCGCGTTCACGGCGTCGGCGAGCATCGCGAGCGTGAGTGTCGTATCCTTGTCCGCTCGACTTTCAGACGCATCGTGCGATGCGGCCGGCATGCCGGCCGCGGTCGACGGCATCGCGCGCGGCTCGGTCACCTTACCGTCGCCGGCGGACGCCATCGCGCGCGGCTCGGTCACCTTACCGCCGCCGACGGACGGCATCGCGCGAACGGGCAACGCTGCGACCAATCGCGACACGGCGATGTCGGGATCGCAGGCGAGGAAGACATCCGCCGGCGGCAATCCGAAGTGATCCTTGCTCCAGCCGCGCGCGAGTTGCGAATCGAGCGACACGTTGACGACCGCGCATAGGGGCATCGCGTTCCCGAACGCCTGTTTCAGCGTTCCGGCAAGGTCGACCCATTCGAGCGCCAACACCACATCCGCGTCACGCAGCGTGGCGATGGCCTCCGGCGCGAGAAAAGCGCCCGGCGGCGCCGCGTGCAACGGGTGGTCGGTTGGAAACGCGGCGCCAACCTTGAGATCGGTGATCACGCGCGCCTGCAGGCTTTCGGCCAATGCAACGCGCGCACGCCACGCCTCCTCGGAACGCGAGACGCGGCCCGCGAGGATCACCGGACGTTTCGCTTCGCGAAGGCGGCGCGCGGCCGCGGCAAGCGCAACCGGATCGGGCTGCACGGGCGGCGGCGGCGCAAACCGCGCGACATCCGGCAGGCCCGGCACGTCGGCGAGTTCCGCCTCCTGCAGCGCCGCGTCGAAATTGACGTACACCGGCGCCTGCGGCGCAGTCGTCGCGATCTGCACGGCGCGCGCGAGCGCTTCGAGCGCGGCGGTTATCGAGCCCGGCTGATCGTCCCATTTGACGTAGTCGCGAACGAGCGAACCCTGGTCGGCGGTCGTGTGGATCCAGTCGATCCACGGCCGGCGCTTCGCGGCATCCACCGGACCCGTCGCGCCGAGCAGCAGAACGGGTACGCGGTTGCACCATGCGTTGAAGATCGACATCGTCGCATGCATCAGCCCGACGTTCGAATGCAGGACGACACCCATCATGCGGCCCGCGACCTTGGCGAAGCCCTGCGCGATCGAAACCGCGCTTTCCTCGTGCAGGCACAACAGCATTTGCGGCCGCTCGTTGCCGAGGACGTTCACGAGGCTGTCATGCAGGCCGCGAAAGCTCGCCCCGGGATTGAGCGCGAGATACGGTATGCCGAGCGCACGAACCATCAGCGCGATCGCATCGCTGCCGAAGCGGATCGGACCGGCATCGAGGCCGGCCGGCGATTCCGGCGCCGGGCGCGACCGCGCGGCAGCCGCCGAATCCGCCGCGGGGCGCGCGTCCGACGAATCGCCCGCTTCCGAATCGGTGCGGCGGCTCGGATTCAATGCAGCTTGACGTGCGGCTCGGTGCGCCGCGTGATGAGGCGCGCCAGCGTGTCAAGCGCGGTCTTCCAGAATCCGTGCAGCGCGAGCTCGTGCATCTTGTAGAGCGACAGGTACATCATCCGAGCGAACCAGCCTTCGACCCACAGGTTACCACCCGTGAGACTGCCCATCAGGTTGCCGACCGTCGAGTACTCGCCGAGCGACACGAGCGAGCCGAAGTCGCGGTAGCGCCATGGCAGCAACGCCCGGCCGGCGAGCCGGCGGCGCATCTGCTTCACCATGTGCGACGCCTGCTGATGGGCGGCCTGCGCGCGCGGCGGCACGATGGCGCCTTCCTTGCCAATCCACGGACATGCCGCGCAGTCTCCGATCGCGAAAACGTCGTCGTCGCGCGTCGTCTGCAGCGTCGGGCGAACGACGAGCTGGTTGATGCGATTCGTCTCGAGGCCGTCGAGATCGCGCAGGAAATCGGGCGCCTTGACGCCGGCCGCCCAGACGACGAGCTCCGCCGGCACGAGCTCGCCGCTCGCGAGCCGGACGCCTTCAGGGAGGACCTCGGCGACGCGCGCCGACGTCCGCACGCTGACGCGCATGCCTTCGAGGAGCTTGAGCGCGGCGTCCGACAGCCGCTTCGGCAGCGCCGGCAGGACGCGATCGGCCGCTTCGATGACGATCAGGTTGATGTCCCTGTCAGGATCGATGCGGTCGAGACCGTAGGAGACGAGCGTGCGCGTCGTGTTGTGCAGCTCGGCGGCGAGCTCGACGCCGGTCGCGCCCGCGCCGATGATCGCGACGTGCAGCTGCTCCGGCCGCAGCGGCTCGGCCTGCGTCTGCGCGCGGATGTACGCATTGACGAGGCGGCGGTGAAAGCGGCCGGCCTCTTCCGGATCGTCGAGCGCGATCGCGTGCTCGCGCGCGCCCGCCGTTCCGAAGTCGTTCGTCCGGCTGCCCACGGCGATGACGAGCGTGTCGTACGGAACGCCCCGCGCGGCCGTCACCGTGTCGCCGTCCTCGTCGACGAACGGCGCGACGTGCACCTGCCGAGCGCCTCGGTCGAGCCCGGTCATCCGGCCGATCAGGTAGCGGAAGTGATGCCAGTGCGATTGCGCGAGATAGTCCGTTTCGTAAACGCGCAGGTCCATGCTGCCCGCGGCGAGCTCGTGCAGATGCGGCTTCCAGAAATGCGAGCGTGCGCGCTCGATCAGCGTGATGTCCGCCTGCTTGCGGCGGCCGAGCGTGTCGCCGAGCTTCGTCGCGAGCTCGAGGCCTCCGGCGCCGCCGCCGACGAGGACGATGCGGTGGGTCAAGCCGTCCGGCGCGAAGCGCAAGGAAGATCCGCAGCCCTCACTTCTTCCTCGCGGGCGGCAGGTCGGTGCACACGCCCTCGAACACTTCGGCGGCCATGCCGATCGACTCGGAGAGCGTCGGATGCGGATGGATCGTCTTGCCGATGTCGACGGGATCGCAGCCCATCTCGATCGCGAGCGCGATCTCGCTGATCAGGTCGCCCGCGTGCGTGCCGACGATGCCCCCGCCGATGATCCGGTGCGTCGTCTCGTCGAACAGCAGCTTCGTGAATCCTTCGTCGCGTGCGTTGGCGATCGCGCGCCCCGACGCCGTCCACGGGAACACCGCCTTGCCGTACTTCGCGCCCTGCGCTTTCAATTCGTCCTCGGTGACGCCCGCCCACGCGACTTCGGGATCGGTGTAGGCGACCGACGGGATCTGCTTCGCGTCGAAGTACGACTTCTGGCCGGCGGCGGCTTCGGCCGCGACGTGACCCTCGTGCACCGCCTTGTGCGCGAGCATCGGCGGGCCCGCGATATCGCCGATGGCGAAGATGTGCGCGACGTTCGTGCGCATCTGCTTGTCGACCGGCACGTAGCCGCGGTCGGTGACGGCGACGCCCGCCTTGGCCGCGTCGATCGCCTTGCCGTTCGGCGTGCGGCCGACGGCGACGAGCACGAGGTCGTACACCTGCGGCCCGGCAGGCGCCTTCTCGCCTTCGAACGTCACTTCGATGCCGGCGCTCGTGGCCTTCGCCGACGCCGTCTTCGTCTTCAGCATGATGCTGTCGAACCGCGACGCGTTCTTCTTCTGCCAGACCCTGACGAGATCGCGGTCGGCACCCGTCATCACGCCGTCGAGCATTTCGACGACGTCGATGCGGCTGCCGAGCGACGAATACACGTTCGCCATCTCGAGGCCGATGATGCCACCGCCGACGACGAGCATGCGCTTCGGGATCGACCCCAGCTCGAGCGCCCCGGTAGAGTCGACCACGCGCGGATCGTCCGGCATGAACGGGAGCTTCGCCGCCTGGCTTCCGGCCGCGATGATGGCCTTCTGGAAACGGATCGTCCGCTTCTCGCCGGTCACCTTCCGGTGATGCTCCTCGGACAGGTCCACTTCGAGATGGTGGGGATCGAGGAAACGCCCCGTGCCGTGCACGACCTCGACCTTGCGCTGCCGCGCCATCGCGCCGAGGCCGCTGGTGAGCTTCCTGACGACGCCGTCCTTGAAGGCGCGAAGCTTCTCCAGGTCGACCTGCGGCGCGGCATACGCGATGCCGTGCGCCGCCATCGCCTTCACTTCATCCATCACCGCCGCCGTGTGCAGCAGCGCCTTCGACGGGATGCAGCCGACGTTGAGGCACACGCCGCCGAGCGTGTGATAGCGCTCGACGAGCACCGTCGTCATGCCGAGATCGGCCGCGCGGAACGCTGCCGAATAGCCGCCGGGTCCGGACCCCAGCACGAGCATCTCGCACTCGATGTCGACGCCTCCCGCGTGACGCGGAGCGGCGGGCGCGAAAGATTTTGCCGACGCAGTAGCAGCCGCACTCGCCGACACAGGAGCGGACGCTGTGGGACGTTGCGCGGGGCTGGCGCCGGAGGCGGCCGCCTCCGTATTCGCGCCGCTTGCTGCCGACGCGCCCTTCTCGCTCGCAAGCGATGCCAGCACGGTGCCTTCCGAAACCCTGTCGCCCACCTTCACGCGGATGGACTCGACGACGCCGGCGGCCGGCGACGGCACATCCATCGTTGCCTTGTCCGATTCGAGCGTGACGAGCGGGTCCTCGGGCTTCACCGTGTCGCCCGCCTTCACGAACACCTCGATCACCGGTACGTCCTTGAAGTCGCCGATGTCCGGAACCTTCACTTCGACCGTTGCCATTCGCTTTCCTCTTGTTGTTCGGGTCTTCCTCGCATCATTCGCGCATGTGCTGGATCGGCCGCGGCCTCGTCAGCACGTCCGGTTGCAGAATCTCCGCGAGACGCTCGCGCGACAGCAATCCACGCTCGAGCACGAGCTCCGCCACGCTGCGTCCGGTCGCGAGCGCTTCCTGCGCGATCTGCGTCGCGTTCGCATAGCCAATGTACGGATTGAGCGCGGTCACCACGCCGATCGAGTTGTCGACCAGCGCGCGCAGCCGCTCGCGATTCGCGGTAATGCCGCGCACACAACGCTCGGCGAGCGTGAGGCAGCCGTTGCGCAGATGCGTGACGCTCTTGAACAGGCTGTGCGCGATGATCGGCTCGAACGCATTGAGCTGCAGCTGACCCGCCTCGGCGGCAAAGCTGACGGTGACGTCGTTGCCGATCACCTCGAACGCGATCTGGTTGACGACTTCGGGAATGACCGGATTGACCTTGCCCGGCATGATGCTCGAGCCGGCCTGCATCGGCGGCAGGTTGATCTCGGCGAGTCCGGCGCGCGGTCCGCTGGACAGAAGACGCAGATCGTTGCACGTCTTCGACAGCTTGACGGCGACACGCTTCAGGACACCCGACAGCTGCACGAATGCGCCGCAATCCTGCGTCGCCTCGACGAGGTTCGGCGACGTGACGAGCGGCACGCCGGTGATCTCCGAGAGCCGCCGGCAGACGATGTCCGCGTATTCAGGATGCGCGTTGATGCCCGTGCCAATCGCGGTGGCGCCGAGATTGATCTCGCGCACCAGCGACGCCGCTTCCTCGAGACGCTCCTCGTCCTCGCCGAGCATCACCGCGTACGTGGAAAATTCCTGGCCCAGTGTCATCGGCACGGCGTCCTGCAATTGCGTGCGGCCGATCTTCAGCACGTCGCGGAATTCATCCGCCTTCGCCTCGAACGCGCGCCGCAAATCGGCCATTGCGTCGACGAGCCGATAGATGCCGAAATACGCGGCGAGCTTGAGCGCCGTCGGATAGACGTCGTTCGTGCTCTGGCTCATGTTCACGTCTTCGTTTGGATGGAGACGGCCGTAATCGCCGCGCGAATACCCCATGTGCTCGAGCGCGAGGTTGGCGATGACCTCGTTGGCGTTCATGTTCGTCGACGTGCCGGCGCCGCCCTGGATCACGTCGACGACGAACTGATCGTGCAGCCTGCCGGAACGAATCTCGCCACATGCCTTGACGATGGCGTCGCATTTCGCGCCGTCGAGCAGGCCGAGCGCATGATTCGCGAGCGCTGCCGCCTCCTTGATGCACGCAAGCGCGCGGATCAGATCCGGATAGATCGAGATCGGATTGCCGCTGATCGGGAAGTTCTCGACCGCACGCAGCGTATGGACGCCGAAATACGCAGCCGCCGGCACGGCGCGGTCACCGAGCAGATCGTGCTCGATGCGGGTTTCGGCAGGCTGCATCGCGGGCTCCTCCGGTCCGTGCAGGCGTTCTTGTGTGGCGAGCGACGGGAACAGCCGACATGATCCCATACGCGAAGCCGCGCGGCCACGCCGCGACATGCGGGATACAGGTGAAAGGCGCACAATGGCGTCTCGATTGCGAATCGGAGGCCCTCGATGATTCTCGACACTCTCGTACGCGCCGCCACGCTCGTCACGTTCGGGCTCGCGGCGGGTGCCGCGCAAGCGCAGTTCAAGCTCACGAGCCCCGACTTCACGGCCGGCGGCAAGCTGAACGACGAGCAGGCATTCGACAGCTTCGGTTGCACGGGCAAGAACATTTCTCCCGCACTCGAATGGAGTGGCGCACCGAAGGATGCGCAGAGCTTTGCGCTGCTCGTGCACGATCCCGATGCGCCGACGGGCGGGGCGGGCTGGTGGCACTGGCTCGTCTACAACATCCCGGCGGGGACGACGAAGCTTGCAAAGGGCGCAGGCAAGGCCGACGGCTCGGCGCTGCCTCGAGGTGCGGCGAGCGCGGCCACCGACTACGGCAAGGCCGGCTACGGCGGGCCGTGCCCGCCGGAAGGCGACAAGCCGCACCGCTACGTGTTCACGCTTTACGCGCTCAAGGTGCCGAAGCTGGACGTGCCACCCGACGCGAAGGCATCCCTCGTCGGATTCATGGTGAACGCCAACGCGATCGGCAAGGCGACCGTCACCGGCATGTACGGCCGCAGCAAGCGCTGACGACGTAGGCCGGCGCTTTTGCCGAAGACGTCAGTTCGCGCGCTGGCCGGACTTCAGCCGGCGCGCTCGCCGAGGACGTCAGCCGGCACGCTTGCTTTGCCACAGCACCCGAGGCTTCGCGTGCAAGTCGACGTGAACGAACGGATCGGCTCATCACGAGCTCGTTTCCATTGGGAGTAGGTGCAGGTCTTACGCCAGGACGCGGAACATGCTGCTTGCCGCCGAAGCGGGCGGCGAGGAAAGTCGTACCGTACGGCTATTTCGCCGACAGGCTCGATTTGACCGTGAAAACAATGTTGGCATTGGCGATTGCATGCGCACTTCTCGGCGCGTGCGCAATGGCGCCCTACGACGATGACGCCCGTGCACGGAATTTCGGAGAACTGCGCGGCGAGCAGCGCCTTCATCACGATCCAATTCCGTATCGCGACGACGGCAGCTATCATCGTCCTCTGCAGGATCGGAGCGGAGACGAAGGCGCCCATGACGCATGGCGATGAACGGGACCGCATGTTCGCGGCGCGACGCGCGGCATTGCGCGCGCTAGGCGGCGCCACGCTGGCGTTGGCCGGGAAAGTGAGTGCGCAGGGCAACTCGACGGCACCTTCTGCCCGGACGGCCTGCGTGCTGACCCCCGCGCAAACCGAAGGCCCTTATTTCGTCGACGAGCAGCTCGATCGTTCCGATGTCCGCCGCGATCCCGCGAGCGGAGCTGTCAAGCCCGGTGTTCCTCTGACGCTCGGGCTCACCGTGCTGCGCTTCGACGGTGCGCGCTGCACGCCGCTGCCGCGGGCGATCGTCGACATCTGGCATTGCGACGCGACTGGCGTCTACTCCGGCGCCGACGACATGCGGTTCGATACGCGAGGCGCTAAATTCCTGCGCGGCTTCCAGACCACCGACAGCGAGGGACGCGTGCGCTTCACCACGATCTACCCCGGGGCGTATCCCGGACGCGCCGTGCACATCCATTTCAAGGTGCGCACGCAGGCGGCGGGCCGCGACACGGAATTCACGTCGCAGCTCTATTTCGACGATGCGCTGACCGATCGCGTGCATGCCGTCGCACCCTATGCCGGTCCGGCACGCCGCGTGCGAAACGAGCAGGACGGCCTGTACCGCCGAGGCGGCCGCGAACTCACGCTCGCCGTGACGTCCGGCGACGGCGGCTACCGTGCCGCCTATGACGTGGGTGTCCGCGTCGCGTAGTAAGCGTGTGCCGGTTTCGGAGACGTCTTCGACGCCGGCTTACACGCCGGCGAGCGTGCGCGTCACATCGGGTGCTGGCACGGCGCGGCAGCCGCTCGCGTTCTGTCCCGACCACAGCGGCGAAAAGTCGCCCGACCCGCGCCGCTCGGCGGCGGCGCGCAACGGCGCAAGCGCCGCGGTGGCGAGCGGGAACGCCGGCGCGTTCGCGCTGATCGGGCCGATTTCGCGAACGATGCGATTGACGATGCCGCGCGCCGGACGTCCGGTGAACACGTTGGTGACGGCCGTGTGCTGCGCGCGCTCGCTCGCGAGTGCCTCGCGGTGAATCGCGCTCGTCGTCGCTTCCGGACACAGCAGGTACGCGGTCCCGGCCTGCACGCCGGCGGCACCCAGCGCGAGCGCGGCTCGCATGCCGCCCGCGTCGGCGATGCCGCCGGCCGCAATGACCGGCACACCGACGGCCCGCACGACCTGCGGCAGCAGCGCCAGCGTGCCCGATTGCGTGGTCAAATCGTCGGACTGGAAGATGCCGCGGTGACCGCCCGCCTCCAATCCTTGCGCGATGATGGCGTCGACGCCACGGCCCTCGAGCCAGCGCGCTTCCGGGACTGTTGTCGCCGACGCGAGCACCCTGGCGCCGATCGCACGCACGCGCGACAGCAGCGGCTCCGGCGGCAATCCGAAATGAAAGCTCACCACCGCCGGGCGGAATTGCTCGAGCAGCGCCGCCGCTTCGGGGCTGAACGGCGCGCGTCCCGGTCCGGGCGCGATCGACGCGGGATCGATTCCGAATTCACGAAAATACGGCGAGAGCGCCGTGCGCCAGCGCGCCTCGCGCTCCGCGTCGGGTTGCGGTGGCGCGTGGCAGAAGAAGTTGACGTTGTAAGGCTTCGCCGTTCCGTCGCGCATGGCTGCAAGCTCGCGCGCGAGCCCCGCCATGTCCAGCATCGCGCACGGCAGCGAGCCGAGCCCACCCGCGTTGGAGACGGCAAGCGCCAACGCGCTTCCCTGCACGCCCGCCATAGGCGACTGGATGACCGGCAATGCGATGCCGAGCAGCGTTCGCAGGTCCATGTGCTGTCTCCTTTCGCCTGATGTGACGTCGACGCAGCGCCCTGCCGTCGTTTATACCGTAGGACACTCGACGCGGCCAATCGATGCGTTCATTGCGCTGCTGAACTCGCACGCCGTCAAGGCGCTCGCGGACGTGCGCACGGTACCGAAGTCTCGGCACAACCCGCAGTTCGGCCGCGAAGCGCTCGCCGCATCGCTTGCGGATGCCGGCATCGCGTATCGGCCGTTTCCCGGCCTCGGCGGGTTTCGCCGCCCGCGTCCCGACTCGCCGAATACGGGCTGGCGCAACACGTCGTTTCGCGGCTATGCGGACTACATGCAGACCGACGAATTTCGCGGCCACCTCGACGCGCTCGTCGACCTCGCGCGAGCGCAGACGTTGGCGGTGATGTGCGCCGAAGCGGTGCCGTGGCGATGCCATCGATCGCTGATCGCCGATGCATTGACGGTTCGCGGCATCCCGGTGGCCGAAATCGCGGGCGAAACCCGAACGCAGCCGCATCGATTGACGCCATTCGCGCGCGTCGATGGGCCGGTGCTCACGTATCCCGGCCTCGTCGGCGACTGACGTCGCATGGCGCGCGGATCCGATGAACGCTCGTGGCGGACGAGCGCACGTACCGGATGAACGCATGGGCCTGGCGCCCGGTCCAACCGGCGTGCGCCGCGAAAGGCGACGCGCCTCTTCGAAGGAGACGTCCATGCCCGATCGAAAAACCCTCCGACGCGCCATGCAGGACAAGCGCGCAGGGAAGTCGCCGAGCACGCAGGCCGGCGAATTCGTGCGCGAGGAAATCGAGCACGTTCGCGAAGGCAAGCACGGCGCACGCTCGACGAAGCAGGCGATCGCGATAGGCCTGTCGAAGGCCCGGCGGGCGGGCGTCGACCTGCCACCGCCGGCGAAAGGAAAGGCCTCGAAGCGGACACGCGTCGCCGCAAAACGTGCGTACCAGGCCGGCAGGGACAGGGACGGTGCCGTCTCGACCTCGCGCTCGCGTGCAACGACGAAGGCGCTGCGGCACGAACCGCACGCGGCGGCGTCGAAGCTGGCGCTGTCGCGGCAGGCGCGCGCATCCGCAAAGAAGCGGACGGCCGGCGAGCGCTCCGCCGCGGCACGCAAGGCGGCACGAACGCGGGCGCGCCAGAAGCGCCGCTGATCGAGGTTGGCCAGTACCGGCCGGGTGTCGCGGACACTCCCGGCCCATGCGGCGGACGCCTCCCAGCCGCCGGGCATCGCGTGATAACCTTCGGCGCCCCGACCAACCGATCGCCCGCCGCCCGTGCCGCGTCCGAAGATCACGACCCAGGCGTTCCTGTCGCGCCTGCCGCTGTTCGAGGAACTGATTCCCGCAGAGCTCGACCGTATCGCGGCCGGGACGACTGAGTTGCACATACCGCGCGGCGAAATCGTTTTCAACCGCGGCGACCCGTGCGTGGGGTTCCACTTCGTCGTGTACGGCCAGGTCAAGCTCGCGTTCCTGTCGCCGCAAGGCGGGGAAAAGGTGGTGGAGATCATTGCGCCCGGCTACTCGTTCGGCGAGGCGCTGATGTTCATGGGCAAGCCGTACATCGTCATGGCGCAGACGCTGGCGGACTCTTTGCTGCTGCACGTGTCGAAGAAGGTCGTCTACGACGAGATCGATCGTGACCCGGCCTTCGCGCGCAAGATGCTCGCCGGGTTGTCGCGCCGGCTGCACAGCCTGATCGGCGACGTCGAGTCGTATTCGATGCAATCAGGGACCGAGCGGGTGATCGGCTACCTGCTGCGGCAGGACGAGACTCAGGCGCGCGCGAGCGGTCCGTACGTGCTCACGCTGCCGACGTCGAAAGCCGTGGTCGCGTCGCGGCTCAACGTGACGCCCGAGCATTTCTCGCGCATCCTTCACGACCTTTCCGAGCGCGGGCTGATCGTGGTCGAGGGGCGCGAAATCCGCATCGTCGATTCGGCGAAGCTGCGCGATTACCGCGCCTGAAACGCCCTACTTCTTGCGCTGCACGCAGCACGCGAGCTGGTTCAGGATAGGCTGCGGGATCGCCACCTCGCCCGCAAGCGCTGCGCTGATCCACGCTGCGGTGGTCGCCGCGTCGATCGCATCCGGAAGCGCGGGCGGAAGTGCGGATGCCGATGCTTCCGCTTCGACGAGCACCGTTGCGATCCCTTCGTCGAAGCCTTCGATGCGCGACGGGCGCCGCGGATGCGCGAACGGCTCGCCCTCGGTGCCGCGCATGAGCAGCGCGTTGGCCCTGGTCGCCTGCAAGAACTCGCGCATCCGGACGACGTAGTCGGGATGCGTGACGGCGACGACGCGCAGCCCGGCGCCGCCGAACGGGTCGACCAGCTTGGCGAGCGTGTGCGCGACGCTGCGCACGCCCATCCGTTGCCGCAGCTCGATCAGCGATGCGAGCGCGGGTGACAGGAGTGGCATCGGCACGTACGCAATGCCATCGCGATCGAGCCGTCGCTGTGCCTGAGCGAGCGAGTCGACCGGGTCGATGCCGAGCTCCCACAGGACCGCTGCGGTCGTCACGCGCCCGAAGCCGTTCCCGTCGTCGGCCATGCCGTGCAAAAGTACCGGCACGCCGTAGCGGCGCAGCAGCAGCGCGAGCAGCGGGGTCAGGTTCGGCAGCCGGCGCGCGCCGTTGTAAGTCGGCAGGACGACCGGACGCACGGTCGCGGCCGCAGGTGGCGCCAGGCGTGCGAGCTGGCGGTCGATCGCCGCCATGAACCCGGTGAGCTCGGCAACCGTCTCGCCCTTCACGCGATACGCGAGCAGGATCGCGCCGAGCTCGAGCGGCGGCACCGTGCCGGCGAGCATCGCCGAGCCAAGCTCGCACGCGGCATCTGTCGCGAGTGGCCGCGCGGCATGCGGTCCGCGCCCGATGTCGCGAATCCACTTGGCGAAGTCGTGCCCGCCGCGGCCGGCTTCGATCATGCGGCCGGCGCCTTCCGGATCGTAATTTCGAGCAGGGCGTCGGTACCCGGCCGTTCTTCGTGCACGTAGCCGTTGCGCTCGAGAATGCGGAACAGCGGCATCGGCCGGCAGTTGATTTTCAGCAGGATCCGGTCGGCGGCGTCAAGCCGGTCGAGAGCGGCCAGCACGCGCTCGAGCGGCTCGGGGGCCTGCAGGCCGCGGACGTCGAGCTCGATCGTTGCCATTGCCGCTATCCGTTGCGCGCCGTCGCGGTCGACAGCGCGTGCGCGGCGTTCAGCGCGGCCGCGAACAGCACCACGGCACCCGCCTGGTGCAGCGCCGCAAGCGCAAGCGGCACGACGTGGACGAGCGTCGCGATCCCGAGCCCGATCTGCACGGCCAGCGCCGCGAGCATCGCATCGGCCGCCAGACGAATGCCGCGCGAAGCATCCGGGTTCCTGCGCACGCGCCACCAGAACGACGGCACGACGAGCGCCAGCACCCACGCCAGCGCACGGTGGTCGAACTGCACCGTCGCCATGTTGTAAAAGAAGTTCCGCCACCACGGGTCGAGCATCAGGATTTCCGGCGGCACGACGTGCCCGTGCATCAGCGGAAACGTGTTGTACGCGAACCCCGCGCGAATGCCGGCGACGAGGCCGCCGGTGAGCGCCATCGCGAATACGAGCCATGCGAGCGCGACCGACGCGCGGCGCAGCGGGACCAGCGCGCCACCGTCGCGCCGCAGCGGAGCGGCCGCCTTGCCTTCGCGACCTGCCGCGGGTCGAATCAGCGACAAGCCGAGCCAAAACATCGACGCGAAAATCGCGAGCGCGAGGCCGAGATGCGCGGTGAGGCGGAACTGCGACACGCGCGGGTCGTCGACGAGGCCGCTTTTCACCATGTACCAGCCCATCGCACCCTGCAAACCACCGAGAACGAAGATTGCGGTCAGCTTCCACGCCAGCGCAGCGGACACTCGGCGCCGCACGGCGAACCATACGAGCGGCACGAAAAACACGAGGCCTATCGCGCGGCCGAGCAGCCGGTGAAAGTATTCCCACCAGAAGATGCCCTTGAACGCGTGCACGTCCATCGCTTGGTTGACGAGCCGGAACTCGGGGGTCGCCCGATACTTCGCGAACGCTTCCTGCCATTGCGCGTCGGTGAGCGGCGGCAGCGTGCCTACGATCGGCTGCCATTCGACGATCGACAAGCCCGAGTGCGTGAGCCGCGTGACGCCGCCGACGACGATCATCGCGAACACCAGTGCGCAGCATGCGAAGAGCCACGCTGCGATCGCGCGGTTCGCAACCGCATTCGCGGGTGGGCTCGCAACCGCATGCGGGTTCGCAACGGCATGCACCGGCACTGATCGGGACGGCGCAAGCGACAACGGCAGGGTCTCGGTCGACACTCGGCGGCTCCACATCGCGCCCGCGGGTCGCGAGCGCATGAAAATGCGACACCGCCATTTCACCCGTTCCTAACTGACCATTGCTTGATGCGCGTCAAGTGCCATACGCGCGGCGTTGCCTAAATTGCAAACACGCAGCGGGTCCGAGGAGTCGGGCCGCGCGGCGATCCGGACAACGAGGAGCACTGGTGATGAACGACGTTTCAAGCAAAGCCGTCAACCCGCGCGACGTGGACGAGGAAGAATTCGACGAGCCCATACCCGCGATGCAGCAGCTGCTGGACAACCCGTTCCTTCTGCTGTTCATCGGCGTCGCGATGCCGACGGTTCTCTACGTCATCTGGGGCGTCATGGAAATCGTCGGCATACCGATCGCAAAATAGCGCGCATACCAGGGAGAAGCTTAGAACATGAGCGCCATCGAACCGCCCACCGATCGCATCTGGTGGAAGCAGCCGCTCGACCGCGTCGAAGGCACGTGGATCGTCATCGCCTTCATCTGGTGCCTGATCATGTTTTTCATGATGCCGTACTGGCACGTCTACGGTAAGCAGAACCTGTCGAACGAGGCTTACAAGACCACCGCCGAAGCGTTCGCGAAGAAAACGCAGGAATTCGTCGACAAAGGCACCGTGCGCACGGAAACCGACCAGAAGATTCCGGTCGTCCGGCCCGCGCCCGGCGGAGACGCGTACCTGATCGCGCGGCTGTGGGCGTGGTGGCCGATGCTGGAGCTCGAGGAAGGCAAGACCTATCGCCTGCACCTCGCTTCGATGGACTTCCTGCACGGCTTCTCGCTGCAGCCCGAGAACATCAACATCCAGGTGCATCCGGGCTACGAGCACGTCCTGACGGTGACGCCGACCAAGGCGGGCACCTACTCGATCATCTGCAACGAGTACTGCGGCATCAACCACCACACGATGGCGAGCCGTCTGTACGTCGTCAAGCCTTGAGGGGAGCGGCAACGTGATCAACCGAAATTTCCGGACTGACCCCGCTTCGGGCCTCGTGTTCCACGAGCAGGGCGAGAAGCTGATCCGCTGGAACGCCGTGGCCGGCGTCGTTTCGCTGCTGGTCGGCGGCGTGCTGGCGCTGCTGATCATTCTCACGCGCTGGCCCGCCGTGCACCTGCTGCCGGCGGACTGGTTCTATCTCGTGCTGACCGCGCACGGCGTCGACATGCTCGTCGTGTGGATCATTTTCTTCGAGATCGCCGTGCTGTACTTCTGCGCGACGGTGCTGCTGCGCTGCCGGCTCGCGGCGCCGCGCTGGGCGTGGACGGGCTTCTGGCTGATGGTGATCGGCGCGCTCGTCAACAACGTTGCGGTGTTCCGCGGCGACTCGAGCGTGATGTTCACGTCCTACGTGCCGATGGGCGCGCACCCGGCGTTCTATCTCGGACTGATCCTGTTCGCCGTCGGTGCACTGATCGGCTGCTTCGTCTTCTTCGGCACGCTGGTCGTGGCGAAGGCCGAACGCACGTACAACGGCTCGCTGCCGCTCGTCACGTTCGGCGCGGTCACGGCGGCGATCATTGCCGTCTTCACAATCGCGTCGGGCGCCATCATCCTGATCCCGACGTTTCTCTGGTCCGTCGGGCTCGTGCCGTCGATCGACTCGCTGATGTACCGCACCGTGTGGTGGGCGTTCGGCCACAGCTCGCAACAGATCAACGTATCGGCGCACGTGGCCGTGTGGTACGCGATCGCCGCGATCGTGTTCGGCGCGAAACCGATGTCGGAAAAGGTCTCGCGCGGCGCGTTCCTGCTCTACATCTTCTTTCTGCAGCTCGCCTCCGCGCATCACCTGCTGGCCGACCCCGGGCTCACGTCGCACTGGAAGATCTTCAACACCAGCTACGCGATGTACCTCGCCGTGCTGGCGTCGATGGTCCACGGGCTGACGGTGCCGGGGGCCATCGAAGTCGCGCAGCGGAAGAAGGGCTTCGACCGCGGGCTTTTCGAGTGGCTGCGCAAGGCGCCGTGGGGCAATCCGGTGTTCTCGGGCATGTTCATGTCGCTCGTCGGCTTCGGGTTCCTGGGCGGCATCTCGGGCGTGATGATGGGCACCGAGCAGCTCAACCTGATCATCCACAACACGATCTAC
Organism: Casimicrobiaceae bacterium; assembly: GCA_035278845.1. Classification (GTDB taxonomy): domain Bacteria; phylum Pseudomonadota; class Gammaproteobacteria; order Burkholderiales; family Casimicrobiaceae; genus VBCG01. Next base: position 19,342 of record DATEIQ010000046.1, read on the forward strand.
GTGCCGGGTCACTTCCATGCGACGGTCGTCATCGGCACGACCCTCGCGTTCATGGCGCTCACGTACTTCCTGATTCCGACGCTGTTCCAGCGCGAGCTCATGTTCCCGCGCCTCGCGCAATGGCAGCCGTATCTTTTCGGGCTCGGCATGGCAGGCTTCGCGCTGTTCATGATGGGCGCCGGAACGCTCGGCGTGCCGCGCCGGCACTGGGACATGACGTTCGCGGGCAACCCGCTCGGCTACGAGTTCGCGGGCACCGCGTACCTGATGATGGGCATCATGGCGATCTCCGGGATCGTCGCGATCGTCGGCGGCGCCGCGTACCTGCTGATCACGGTGGGCAGCGTGTTCTTCGGCAGGAAGATCGCGAGTCCCGGCTATCGTGCGGTCACCGTGCGCGAGGGGCGCGCCGCGCGGCCCGCACCGCAGCCTGTCGCGGCCGCGATCACCGGGCACGGCAACATCGGCATCGCGGGCTTCGTCGCGCCGGGGACGTTCACGCTGGCGATCGTGTTCCTGGTTGCCTTCGTGCTGTACTACTTCGTCAACTGGAAGTACCTGTCGACGGTTTGGCCGCTGTCCTGACCGAATGCGGCCGCCGGGCGGCGTCCGTGCAATTCCACGATCGCCGCCCGGCAATCCTCTCGGCACCTTGATCATGAAAGCGCACGTCGCCCTCTTCTTCGATCTGTTCAAGCTGCGGATCGGGCTGGTGATCGGCTTCACCGCGCTCGCCGGTTTCGCCGTCGCGCCGGGCAGCGGACCCGCCGGCTGGCGCATCGCCTTGCTCGCGCTTGCCGTCGTCGTCTCCTCTGCCGCCGCCGGCGCCTTCAATCAGTACGTCGAGCGGGACCTCGACGCGCGCATGGCGCGCACGCGGCGCCGGCCTTTCGTCACGGGCCGGCTCGCGCATTCACCGCGCTGGCTCGCGGTGATCGCGCTGATGTGCGGCGGCTCGGTCATCGTTGCCGCGCTCGCGACCAACCGGTGGGCTGCGCTGTACACGTTCGCCGGCGCCTTCGTCTACGGCGTCGTCTACACGGTATGGCTCAAGCGCCGCACGTGGCTCAACATCGTCATCGGCGGTCTTGCCGGCAGCTTCGCCGTGCTGGCCGGCGCCGCAGCCGTGACGCCGGGCGAGATCGCGCCCGCGCCGCTATGGCTCTCCGTCGTGCTGTTCCTGTGGACGCCGCCGCATTTCTGGAGCCTCGCCATCGCGTGCCGCGCCGACTATCAGGCGGCGGGGGTGCCGATGCTGCCTGCCGTCGTAGGCGATGCGCGCGCCGCGCGCGCGGTGCTCGCAGGCACGGCTTTGCTGGTCGCCGCCTCGCTCGCGCCGATCGGTCACGGCCTGTCGTGGCTGTACGCCGTCGTCGCCGTTGCGAGCGGCGCGTACTTCCTGCAGAAGAGCGTGGCTCTGGTTCGCGACCCCGGTCGCAGGACCGCGATGGCCAACTTCCACGCGTCGCTGCTGCAGTTGTCGCTGCTGCTCACGGCGGCGATCGTCGATGCAACGCTCCTGCACTGAGCCTCGCGGCACGCCGCAGCCCACGCGCTTCGCCGTCGACGTGCTGCGTGCGGTCGCAGCGGCGATATTCGTTGCGGCCGGCGCACAGGCGGCCGCGCTCGATTACGACAGCGCGCTCGCTCAAAGTCAGGCCGCCATCGGCCGGCAGGTCGACGATTACGCGCTCACTGACGCCGACGGGCGCCGCGTGCGCATCAGTGATTTCCGCGACAGGCCGCTCCTCGTGAGCTTCGTCTATACCGGCTGCAGCCAGGTGTGCCCCACGACAACGCGCTTTCTCGACGACGCGGTGCAGCGGGCGGCGCGCGATCTCGGTGACGGCGCCTTCAACGTCGCGACGATCGGCTTCAACCTGCCGTTCGACAACCCGGCTGCGATGAAGCAGTTCGCGAAGCAGCAGGGCATCGATCGCAGGAACTGGAAGTTTCTTTCTCCGGATTCCGGCAGCGTCGAGAAACTGACCCGCGACCTGGGCTTCGCCTACGCCGCGACCGCCGGAGGGTTCGATCACGTCGCGCAGATCACCGTCATCGACCCTGCCGGCCGCGTCGTGCGGCAGCTCTATGGCGAGTCGTTCCAGCCTGCGCTGCTGACCGCGGCGGTGCGCGAGGCAGCCACCGGCGCGCCGATACCGATGCAGGACCTCCGCACGCTGCTCGACCGCGTGCGCGTGCTGTGCAGCGTGTACGATCCGGCGACGGGGAAATACCGGCTCGATTACGCACTGTTCATCGAGATCTTCGCCGGCATCACCGTGCTCGGCGCGGTCGCGCACTACCTGCTGCGCGAGTGGCGCCGGAAGCAGCGGCCCGCGCGGCACCGCAGCATCGCCTGAGTCCTCTCGTGCGGCCTTGCGTGTACAGGCAGTTCCGATGCTGAGGCTCGTGCAGCGCGCGGGACAATGGCTGTTCCTGCGCGTCGAGGCGCTGTTCAACCACGCGTTCGGCGAAGCGAACAACCCGCTCTACTATCTGGGCGCGATCACGTACTTCCTGTTCTGGATCGTCATCGCGAGCGGGCTGTACCTGTACGTGTTCTTCAAGACGGGCGTCGCGGAAGCCGCCGCCTCCGTCGAATACCTGACGCACGACCAGTGGTATTTGGGCGGCGTGCTTCGCAGCCTTCATCGCTACGCGTCCGACGGCATGGTGCTCGGCATGCTGCTGCACCTGACGCGCCATTTCACGTTCGACCGCTACCGGAGCTTCCGCTGGTTTTCGTGGATCTCCGGCATCGCGGTGCTGTGGACCACATACATCTCCGGCATCAATGGCTACATGCTGCCGTGGGATCGGCTCGCGCAGTTCGTCACCGTCGGCACGGCCGAGTGGCTCGACTGGCTGCCGATGTTCAACGGCACGCTCGTGCGCAATTTCATCTTCGAAGGCGCCGTCAACGATCGCCTCTTCTCCCTGCTGTCGTTCCTGCACATCGGATTCCCGCTCGGGCTGCTCGCGCTCTTGTGGATTCACACGCAGCGCGTGCCGGGGGCGCGAACCAATCCGCCGCGCCGGATCATGGCGTGGCTTTTCGTGTCGCTCGTCGTGCTGTCGCTCGTCAAGCCGGCGGTGAGCCAGGGCGAAGCGCAGCTTTCCACCGCGCCGGCGTCGCTCGCGCTCGACTGGTTCTATCTGCCGATCTTCCCGCTGTTCTACGCGTGGTCGGTGCGCGACGTGTGGCTGCTGGTCGGTGGGGCCACGCTGCTCTTCGCCCTTCTGCCGTGGCTGCCGCCGAAGCGCCGCCGGCGCAAGGGCGAGTTTCACCTGATGATCCATCCGGACAACCGGATCGTCGCGGGTCACGAAGGCGAGACGCTGCTCGAATCGGCGCTGCGCGAGGACATCGCGTTTCCGTTCGATTGCCGCAACGGCGGCTGCGGTGTCTGCAAATGCACGCTGCTGTCCGGTCGAGTGGACTACGGCATCCATCAGCGCGACGCGCTCACGCCCGAAGAGATCGCTGCGGGCAAGGCGCTCGCCTGCTGCGCCGTGCCGCTGTCCGACGTCGAACTCGAATACGTCCCGGTCGAGCGTCCGGGCGGTTTCGCCGTGCAACAGCACCGTGCGCGCGTCGAGTCGCTGACGCGGCTCGCCGACGACGTGATGCAGGTGCGGCTGACCGTGATCGGCGAGAAGCCGCTCAGGTTCTACGCCGGGCAATACATCAACGTGCTGCTCGACGACGGCGAAAAGCGCAGCTTCTCGTTCGCCACGGCGCCGCACCAGCGTGACCTCATCGAATTGCAGATCCGGCTCGTGTCCGGCGGCCGGTTCACGACGCACGTGTTCGACACGATGAAGGTCGGCGACGTCGTCGAGTTCGAAGGTCCGCTCGGCTCGTTCTTCCTGCGCGAGCAAGGCGACAAGCCGATCATCTTCGTCGCGGGCGCAACGGGCTTCGCGCCGGTCAAGAGCATGCTCGAGCATGCGTTCCACACCGGCGTCACGCGCGACATGGTGCTCTACTGGGGCGTGCGGTCGAAAAAGGATCTGTACCTGCCCGACCTGCCGGTACGCTGGGCCGCCGAGCATCCGAATTTCCGGTTCGTCCCGGTGCTGTCGAATCCGCTGCCCGAGGACAAGTGGCAAGGCCGCACCGGGCTCGTGCACGAGGCGATCCTCGCCGATTATCCCGACCTGTCGGGACATCAGCTCTACGCCTGCGGCTCGGTGCAGATGGTGGAGACGGCGCATCCCGCGTTCGCCACACGCGGGCTGTCGCCCGACGATTGCTTCTCTGACGCATTCAGGCTCGCGCCGCACCGCGAGCGCGCAACGCCCGCGGGCGATTTCGTGTCGCTCGGCGGAACGCCGTCATGAAGACAGCGTTTCGCTACGGTGCGCAGGCGCTCTTGTACGCGGCGTTCGTCGCGGTGATCGGGTATTTCTCCACGTCGCCGGTTTACCAGCACCTTGCACCCGGCGAAGCGCTTCTCAAACTGTCGCTGACGCACGCCGGCGCGCGCAAGGAAGCTTGCCGTCAGCGCAGCGCCGAGGAGCTCGCGAAGCTCGCGCCCAACATGCGCGCGCAGTCGGTGTGCCCGCGCGAGCGCGTGCCGGTGACTGTCGAAGTGACGCTGGACGACGTGCCGCTGTTCCGCGTCGTCGCGCCGCCGTCGGGATTCTCGAAGGACGGCGCGTCGACGATCTACCGCCGCGTGCCAGTCACGGCCGGCCGCCATCGCATCGGCGCGCGCCTCGCCGACAATCCTGCCGGTGAATTCACGTTTGCGCACGCCGCGACAGTCGATCTTGCGCCGGGACGCGTGGTCGTGATCGACTTCGATCCGACGCGGGGCTTCGTCTTCCGATAGCGGCGCCATGCACGCGACCAAAGCGTCCCCACCGCGCGCAATGCTAAACCGTGCGCCGCTGCGAACGACACTGCAGATCGCGCTGCAGCGCATCGAGGGCGGCTTCGACGCCGCGTTCGGCCCCAAGACCAACCCCTGGCGCCACCTGGGCGGTACCGCGTTCTTGCTGTTTTTCGTCGTGGCGGGAACGGGCGCCTACTTGTACGCCGCGTTCGACACCCGCGTGGACGGGGCTTATGAATCGGTCGAGCGCATCACGCGCGGCGACTGGCCGCTCGGTGGCAACGTGCGGAGCCTTCACCGCTACGCGTCGGACGCATTCGTCATCGTCGTTTTGCTGCACGTGTTGCGCGAATGGATCAAAGGCCACGCGCGAGGCTTCCGCTGGTATTCGTGGGTATCCGGCGTGCCCCTCGTCTGGCTCGTCTATGCGTCGGGCCTCGGCGGCTACTGGCTGGTGTTCGACCGCCTCGCGCTTTGGAGCCTCGTCGCGACGACCGAATGGCTGGACGCGCTGCCGCTCTTTGGCGGCTCGCTCGCGCGCAATTTCATCGCGGACGGCGTCACGAACCGGCTGTTCTCGCTGCTCATCTTCCTGCATATCGGCATTCCCCTCGCGCTGCTGCTCGGAATGTGGGCGCACATCCAGCGGATCAGCCGGCCGCGCACCAGCCCGCCGCGCTTGCTCGCATTCGGACTGATGGCAGCATTGATCCTGCTTGGGCTCGCCAAGCCTGCCACGAGCGACGCGCCCGCCGATCTGGCGCTCGCGCCGTCGAGCGTGAATCCCGACTGGTTCTACCAGGCGATTCATCCGCTGCTCTATGCGTCGTCGGGAATGCTGCTATGGAGCGTTGCGGGCGTGCTGACGGTGGTTCTGGCGCTGCTGCCATGGCTGCCGCCCGCGAAGCGTGCGCCCGTCGCGCGGATCGACCTTGCCAATTGCAACGGCTGCGGCCGCTGCTTCGCCGACTGTCCGTACGTCGCCGTCACGATGCGTCCGCGCTCCGATGGCCGGCCGCTGCTGCGCGAGGCTGTCGTCGACGCCGACCTGTGCGCCGCGTGCGGGATCTGCGCCGGGGCGTGTCCGTCGTCGACGCCGTTTCGCAGCGGTGAAGCGCTGCACACGGGCATCGACCTGCCGCAGCGGCCGATCGGCGGCGTGCGCGACGAGCTGACCCGCGCGCTCGCCGGGCTGCGCGGCGCACCGCGCGTCGTCGTATTCGGGTGCGACTGCGCAGCGAACGCGCGTGCGCTGCAGGCGAGCGATACGGCCGCGCTCTCGTTGCCATGCGCGGCGATGTGGCCGCCCTCCTTCGTCGAATACGCGTTGCGCAGCGGTGTCGACGGCGTGCTGATCGCCGGCTGCAGGGACGGCGATTGCGCTTACCGGCTGGGCAACCGCTGGGTCGAGGAGCGCATGCGCGGCACGCGCGAACCGCACCTGCGCGGCACGGTTCCGGTCGAACGCGTCGAAACCGCGTGGTGCGGGCCGTTCGACGGCGCAGCACTTGCCCGCGAGCTCGCACGGTTTCGCGAGCGTCTCGGCGCTCTTCCGGCAATGCGTTTCGCCGCGTTCAAACGACGGCCGGAGGTGATCGATGGCTGAATCATTGCTGGGCGCCGGCCTTCCCGGCGCCGCCGTCCCGGGCGCGGCGAGCGCGCATGTCGCTCATCGCTATGCGCTCGACATCCCGCAGGACGCGCGCCGTTCGTTGGCCGCGCGCTGGCTGCTGCTGGGACTCGCCGCGCTGATTGCTTCGGGCGTGCTGTCGCTGCTGCTCGTGCTGTCGCGCACGCCCGGCATCGCGAAGGTGCTGCCGGTCGCCGACTTCTTTCATGTCGCGTTGGTCGCGCACGTCGACCTCTCCGTGCTCGTCTGGTTCCTCGCATTCGCGGGCGTGCTGTGGTCGCTCAACAGCCGCTCGCGCGCGACCGGCGTTGCGTGGGCCGGATTCGTGCTCGCCGCGGTCGGCACGGCCGCTCTCGCGTTCGCGCCTTTTTTCGGACAAGGCCGGCCGGTGATGGCGAATTACATACCCGTGCTGGACGAGCCGCTGTTCCTTGGTGGCCTCATCGTGTTCGCCGCAGGTGTCGCGCTGCTGGTGCTGCGCGGGATGCAGGCGTCGCTGCACGTGCGACCACGCCTCTCTGGTGCGGACGCGCTGCGCTTCGGTCTCAACGCGTCGCTCGTATCGACGGCGGTCGCGTTGCTCGCGTTCGGCTGGTCGCTGGCCGCCGTTCCGCCGGCGCTCGACGCGAAGGCCTATTACGAGCTCGTGTTCTGGGGCGGCGGGCACGTTCTGCAGTTCACGTGGACGCTGCTGATGCTCGTCGCCTGGCTCTGGCTCGCCGATGCGGCGGGCGCGCGCGTGCCGCTATCGCCGCGCGTGGTGACGCTGCTGTTCGGCGTCGGCCTCGCGTCGGTGTTCGTGACGCCGCTGATCTACCTCGCGTACGACGTCGGTTCCGTCGAGCACCACCGGATGCTGACCTGGCTGATGCGCTTCGGCGGCGGCCTTGCGATTCCGCCGATCGCGGTCGCGGTCGTGTGGGCACTTATCCGCACGCGGCATGCGCCCGCGGTTGCGGGAAACGGAGAAGGCTTGCGAGCCGAGGCCGACGCGCGGCCCCTGCGCGCGGCGCTGTGGTCGTCGATCATGCTGTTCGGCGCGGGCGGCATCATCGGCTTCGCGATCAACGGCAGCAACGTCAAGATTCCCGCCCACTATCACGGCTGCATCGTCGGCGTGACGATCGCGCTGATGGGACTCGCGTACCTGCTGCTGCCAGCGCTCGGGTTTGCACGCCCCGCGACACGGCTCGCGACCTGGCAGCCTTACGTGTATGGCGGCGGCCAGCTGCTGCACATCACGGGCCTCGTCTGGTCCGGAGGTTACGGCGTGCAGCGCAAAGTCGCCGGCAGCGAGCAGGTGCTGCGCACGACGCAGGAGATCGCTGGCATGGGACTGATGGGCCTCGGCGGGCTGATCGCGATCCTGGGCGGCATCCTGTTCGTGTACGTGATGCTGCAGGCGATCGTGCGCGCCCGTCGCACGCCGCCCATTCCGCCGAGACGCGCGGCGATGACGGGTTCCGGCTAGGCGAGCGAGCCATGGGCGAGGGCCTGGGGCCCGCTTCGGTGCGGCGGCTGCTGCGGATGCTCGCGGCAGTCGGGGCCGCGCTCGTGGTCGTCGTCATCGTGTCGAGCGCGTACCTTCGCCTTTCGCAGGCGGGGCTGTCGTGTGCCGACTGGCCCGCTTGCTACGGCAATCTTTCGCACATCGCGGATGCGACGACGGCGCAGCTTGCCGCCCGCATCGCTCATCGAATCGCCGCAAGCGCCGTGGGGTTCGTGCTGATCGCGCTGCTCGGCGTCAGCCTCACGCAGCGGCCGCGCCTCGTGAAGCAGGCGATGATCGCGTCGCTGGCGCTCGCGGTTGCGACAATGCTCGCGACGGTGGGCGCGGTGATGTCCGAGTCGATGCAGGTCACGCCAGTGCCGGCGGTGACGCTCGCCAACCTGCTCGGCGGATTCGCACTGCTCGCGTTGTTCGTGTGGCTGCGCGAAACCGTGCGCGACGGAAGAATCGCGCGCAGCGCGCACTCGCTCGTCGTCGTCGTGTTGATTACGGTGATCGTGCAAATCGTGCTCGGTGCGTTCGTCAGCGCGAAATTCGCGGCCCTCGCCTGTCCGGCGTTTCCGCTGTGCGGCGCCGACGCGCCGCTGTCGGCGCTGCGGACGACGCTCGATCCGTTCGCGACGCTGGCCGTCGACGCGACGCGGACGATCGTGCGTCCGCCCGCGCTCGCCACGCTGCATTGGGCGCATCGCGCATGGGCGCATGTGGTGCTTCTGCTGGCCGCAATTCTGATCGTCGTCCTTGCTCGCAACGGCCGCGGGCGTGGAGCACTGCTGCTCGCGCTGCTCGTCGTCCTGCAGGTCGGGCTCGGCGCAATGGCGGTGCTGCGCGGGCTGCCGCTCGGCGCGGTCGTCGCGCACAACCTCGTCGCCGCGATTCTCCTCGCGGCGCTCGTCGCGATCGCCTGTCGCACCCGGTCGGTGTCGGAGGTGCAGCCCCCGGTGTCGGAGGTGTAACTGTCCGATGCAGCCGCGCGCTTGCGCAGCAGGCTCAGCGTGGAATGACCGCCGTCGCCTCGAGCTCGATGACGCCTGGACGGTCGAGCAGATCGCTGACGAAGATCATGCTCATCGCCGGATAGTGCTTGCCCATGTGGCGGCGCCAGATCGCGCCGAGCTCGCGCCGCGCCGCGAGATACGCCGGCTTGTCGCAGCAATAGGCGGTGATCCGAGCGATGTGATGCGGCTCACCGCCCGCCTTCGCGAGCACGGCGAGAATGTTGCTCAGCGCCTGGTCGAACTGCGGCGCGATATCGCTCGACGCGAAGCGCTGCTGATCGTCCCAGCCAACCTGCCCCGCGATGAACACGATGCGCCCGGCGTCGACGGCGATGCCGTTGGCGTAACCGATCGGCGGTGCCCAGCCGTCGGGAAGCAGCGTTTGCGCGCTCGAGTGCACCTCATCGGTCCGGTCGATGCGTGGCAAGCGATTCGCTCGTCAGGTCAATCGGTATAGCGCGGTGGATCGGGATCGACGAACCAGTCGTCGGCCGGCTTCTCGACCTTGTTCATCCACGCGCGGATCAGCTCGACGTGCTCGCGCTCTTCGCCCTGCAGCACGCGTGCCGCCTCGCGCACCGATTCGACGTCAACCGTGCTCGCGAGCTGCGCGTAAAACTGCTCGGCGCGCTCCTCGCACGCCAGCGCGATCGTCAGCGCGTGGTACGGCTGCATCAGGTAATGCACGTCGTCGAGACGCGGCGTTTCCGGGCCCTCGAAAACCGCTGCGCCGAAGCCGCGCGAAAGTGGCGGCTCGCGCCATCCCATCTCCGACATGATGGCCTGCACGTGCCCGGTCTCGATGTTCGCCATCTTGCGGAACAACGCGGCGACCTCGAGGTTGTTGTGCGTCTCCATCGCGTCGGCGAACTCGGCGTAGCGCTGTGCCGCCTCGCTTTCCATCTCGAGCGCCATTGCCATCAGCTCGGCGAGCGTGCGCGGCGTGATCTCCGCTGCGACATCCGGACCGGACAACTTGACGTTCGTCATAGCTCGAACTCCTGCGCGAGGTCCTCCACGGTACAGGTTGGTTTCGCCGGCCCGATCGGGCATACCGGCCGATTGCCTTCGAACAGCACGCCGATATTGAAGCCGTCGTCGCTCATCAGGCGCCGCGCCGCGCGCGCGGGATCGTCGGTCGGCGCGACCGGCGCGGGCCGTGCCTGATCTTTCCAGTCGCGCTGCTCCGGACGAAACGTGACGCAGGGACTCAGGATCTCGACGAACGAAAAGCCTGAATGACGGATCGCCTGCGCGAGGATGTCCGCGGTGCCGTTCGGATCGCCGGAGAAGGCGCGTGCGATGAAGTTCGCGCCGGCCGCGAGCGCGATGACGAGCGGATGGAACACGCGCAGCCCTGTGCCGCCGGGCGACAGCTTCGAATCCCAGTCGGGTTCGGTGGTCGGCGACGGCTGGCCCTTCGTCATGCCGTAGACGTGGTTGTCCATCACGATGTACGTCAAGTCGACGTTGCGCCGGCACGCGTGCAGAAAATGATTGCCGCCGATCGAATAGCCGTCGCCGTCGCCGCTCGCGACGAGCACCGTCAGGTCCGGCCGCGCGACCTTGAGTCCGGTGGCCGCGGCGAGCGAGCGTCCGTGCACGCCGTGGAACCCGTAGCAGTTCGTGTACGCGGGAATGCGCGACGAGCAGCCGATGCCCGACACGACGGCGACGTTCTCCGGCGGCTCGCCGACTTTGGCGAGCGCCCGCGTGAGCGAGCTCAGCACCGAATAGTCGCCGCAGCCGGTACACCAGATCGGCTTGTAGCTCGACTTGTATGCGTTCGCCGTCCGCGGCGCGCAGCTTGCAACGTCGTTCATGCGCGGCTCCAGTCGAGAATCGCAGTGCAGAGCTCGCCGGGCCGCAGCGGCAGCGGACCCGGGCGGTGGAAACTCGCGGCCTTCGGCAGATCCACGATGCTGCGCAGGTAGCGATAGAGCTGTGCGCCGTGGTTCTGCTCGACGACCAGCACGCGCGTCACGCCGGTCATCGCGCGCGCAAGCCGCTCCGGTGAAAGCGGCGCCAGCAGACGCAGTGCGACAAGCCGCACGGCGACCCCTTGCTGCGACACCCGCGCGAGTGCCTCGCGTACAGGTGGTGTCGCCGACCCGAACGTGATGACGGCCGCGTCGCCGTCGCCTTCCACGTCCGCCCAGAAGTCGCCGTAGTCGTGATCGACGAGCTTGCGCAGGCGCTTGTCGAGCTGCAGCCGATGATCGCGCGCCTGGCTGCTCGGAATGCCGCCTTCGGTGTGTGTCAATCCATCGGCCGTGTACACGACGCCCGGCGTCCCCGGAATCGCCATCGGCGACACGCCGCTCTCCGTGTTCCGATAGCGCTTGTAATCGGGGACGTTCGCAGGCGCGGCCAGGCGTCGCGCGGTCCATTCGGCATGTGCGGGACGATCGACGATCGCGCGCGACTGGCCCATGAACTGATCGGAGAGCACGATCGCGGGCGCCTGCAGCGCCTCTGCGAGATGCACGGCCCATTGCGTCGTCGCGAGGCAGTCGGCGATCGACGTAGGCGCAAGCACGAGCCTTGGCGCGTCGCCATGCAACCCGCCGACGGCGAACGACAGATCGCTCTGCTCGCTCTTGGCCGGAATGCCGGTAGAAGGCCCGCCGCGCATCACGTCGACGACGACGATCGGCACTTCGGCGGCGACGGCGAGGCCGATGCCTTCGGTCATCAGCGCGAGGCCCGGACCGGCGGTCGCCGTAAGCGACGGCACGCCGCCGTACGATGCGCCAATGATCATGTTGACCGACGCGAGCTCGTCTTCGGCCTGCAACAGCGTCCCGCCGACCTTCGCGAGCGCCGGCGCCATCCACTCGAGCATTTCGGTAGCCGGCGTGATCGGGTATGCGGCGACGAAGCGGATGCCGCCACGCACGGCGCCGAACCCCGCCGCCTCGTTGCCGCTCAGCAGCCACCGCGGCGTCGAGCTCGGCCGCGATACGGCGAGCCTCGGCACGCCGCCGATGCCCGCCGCTGCCTCGACGCCTGCCGCGAGCGCTCCGAGGTTTGCCTGCAGCGCCGAATCGGCGCGCTTCCACGATGCACGCACGGCTTCCCCAAGCGCGTCGCGCGGCAATCCTGCGAGGGCACCCGCGAGCCCGAGCGCGAACATGTTGATCCAGCTTCCGGCGATCGCCTTGACCGTCTTCTTGAGCGGCAGCGCGACGTAGCGCGCGCCTGCGTCCTTGAACACGTCCGGCGCGTCGCCCGCCTCGACATCGCCGATCATCACGCTCGACGCGCCGAGCGCGATTTCGTCGGCGAAGCGGTTGACGTTCTGCCAGTCGATGGCGATTAGCAGGTCGAACGTATCGGTGAGCGACGCGACCGGCGCCTGCGATAGCCGCACCAGCGCCGCGGCCTCGCCGCCGCGGATCTGCGGCCCGCTCGTGCGCACCATCAGGCCGTAGTAACCGGCTCTTGCCGCAGCGTCGAGCAGCAGCGTCCCGGCCGTCATGACACCGCTGCCACCGCTGCCCGCAATGGCGACGGAAACGCTCGGCGCGATCGCGTGTGCGTCCGATCGGCGCTGCGCCGCGCGCGGCGCTTCGCTCGTCTTCCCGGCTTCCAACATGTCGACGTCCATCGTTCCTCCGCGAGGATGGCGTCAGTAGACTTTCTGCCGCGATCGGATGCGTTGATGCACATCAAGGCACGCGCACGCGGGCAGGACGACGATGCGGCCTAAATCGGTATTGCGGTACCGCAATGCCACAAGGCGCACGGAAAACGACGCGGCCACACCCCGAGAGGAGCACCGGAATGGCGATCGCAGGCTACCGCTGGCAGATGAACCAGGCGAACGCGCCGCTCGTGCGCACCGAGGCGGCGTTCGAGCCGGGCCCCGGCGAGGTGGTCGTCGCCATCGCCGGCTGCGGCGTCTGCCACACGGACCTGGGCTACTTCTACGATGGCGTGCGGACCAACCAGCCGCTGCCGCTCGCGCTCGGCCACGAGATCAGCGGCACGGTCGTTGCCACCGGCGCAGGCGCCGGCGCATGGCAGGGCAAGGCGGTGATCGTGCCGGCCGTGCTGCCTTGCGGTGAATGCGACCACTGTGCCCGCGGCCTGTCCACGATCTGCCGCCGCCAGAAGATGCCGGGCAACGACATCCAGGGCGGCTTTGCAACGCACATGGTCGTGCCGGCACGCGGGCTGTGCGAGGTGGACCTGGCCCGCCTCGCACGTGCCGGGCTCACGCTCGCCGATGTATCGATCGTGGCCGACGCGGTCACCACGCCCTACCAGGCCGTGCACCGCGCAGGCGTGCGCCCCGGCAGCCTCGTCGTCGTCGTGGGCGCAGGCGGCGTCGGCGGCTACTGCGTGCAGATCGCGCATGCGGTCGGCGGGCGAGTCGTCGCGATCGACGTCGACGAGACGAAGCTCGACCTGATCGGCCACCACGGCGCGGAAATGACGCTGAACGCGAAAAAGCTCGATGGCAAGGCGCTCAAGGCGGCGATCGGCGACTTCGCGCGGCGCAACGGGCTGCCGGCCACCGAATGGTTCATTTTCGAATGTTCGGGCACGGCGGCCGGCCAGGCCACGGCTTTTGGCCTGCTCGTGCACGGCTCGACGCTGTCGGTCGTCGGCTTCACGATGGACAAGGTCGAGGTGCGCCTTTCCAACCTGATGGCGTTCGACGCGCGCGCGCTCGGCAACTGGGGGTGCCCGCCCGAGTACTACCCGGCGGCGCTCGACCTCGTGCTCGACGGCCGCATCGCGGTGAAGCCGTTCGTCGAAGCGCACCGCCTCGACGACATCAACGACGTATTTGCCGCCGTCCATCACCGCGCAATTCACAAGCGCGCCGTGCTGGTGCCGGCCTGACGCTTACGCAATCGACCGACCCACGAGGACCCGTCCCGATGAACGCACCGGAGCCGCACGTGCCGCTGTTCGATCCGAAGTCCCACGATCTCGTCGACGACATCGGCAGGCCCGGCGTCCGATATGACAAACGGCCCGCACGCCGGCCCGACGGCACACCCGTCGAGGGTCTCTACGACGCGTGGATCACGCTCGACAACCCGTCGCAGTTCAACTCGTACACGACCGACATGGTGAAGGGCGTGATCCTCGCCTTTCGTGCTGCGTCGTCCGCGCGCGACGTCAATTGTGTCGTGTTCACCGGCGCCGGGGACAAGGCCTTTTGCACGGGCGGCAACACGAAGGAGTACGCCGAGTACTACGCCGGGCACCCGCTCGAATACCGGCAGTACATGCGCCTCTTCAACGATATGGTGTCGGCGATCCTCGTCTGCGACAAGCCGGTGATCTGCCGCGTCAACGGCATGCGGATCGGCGGCGGCCAGGAAATCGGCATGGCGTGCGATTTCTCCGTGGCGCAGGATCTCGCGCGCTTCGGCCAGGCCGGACCCAAGCACGGCTCGGCGCCGATCGGCGGCGCGACGGACTTCCTGCCGCCGATCATCGGCAGCGAACGCGCGATGGTCGCCGGCGTACTGTGCGAGCCGTTCTCGGCGCACAAGGCCTACCAGTGGGGCATGCTCGCCGACATCGTGCCGGCGCTGAAAGTCGACGGCGCGTTCGTCGCCAACCCACTCGTCGAGACGCAGCGCTTCGTCGACGAATACGGGCGGTTCGTCTATGGCGAGCCGAAGACCGGCCATGCCGCGAAGGAGGCGAAGTCGCTGCTCGCGCGCGGCGCGATCGACCTGTCGATGCTGGACGCGTGCGTCGAAGCGCTGTGCGCGAAGCTGCTGCTGACGTTCCCCGACTGCACGACGAAGACGCTCGAGGAACTGCGGAAGCCGAAGCTCGACGCGTGGAACCGGAACAAGGAGAACTCGCGCGCGTGGCTCGCGCTCAACATGGTGACCGAGGCGCGCGCCGGCTTCACCGCGTTCAACGAAGGCAGCAGGGACGATCGCGAGGTCGACTTCGTGCTGCTGCGGCAGAAGCTTGCCGCCGGCGAAGGCTGGGATGGCGATCTCTGGCGATCGATCCAGCCGAAGGGGCGTCGCAATGCCTGACGGATACGCGATGGCCGCAACAGCGCCGCTTTCCACGTGGTTCGACCGCGACGGCGCGCTCTTGCGCATGCGGCTCGCACGTCCTAAAGCCAACCTGATCGACGCCGCGATGATCGCGGCGCTGCACGGCGCGTTGCGCGATGCGCGCGGCCGCAGCGGCCTGCGCGGCGTGCTGCTCGACGCGGAAGGCGCGCATTTCAGCTTCGGCGCGAGCGTCGACGAGCATCGCGCCGAAAACTGCGCCGCGATGCTTTCGTCGCTGCACGCGCTGATCGTCGCCATGCTCGAATTCCCGGCGCCGATTCTCGTGGCCGTTCGCGGACAGTGCCTGGGCGGCGGGCTCGAAGTCGCGCTCGCGTGCGCAACGATCTTCGCGACGCCCGACGCGACACTCGGTCAGCCCGAGATGAAGCTCGGCGTGTTCGCGCCCGCCGCGTCCTGCCTGCTGCCGTATCGCGTCGGTCAGGCAACCGCCGAGGACCTGCTGTTCTCGGGGCGCGGAATCAGCGGCGCGGAGGCCAAAACGATCGGACTCGTCGACGTGCTGGCTGACGATCCGGCGCAGGCCGCCCTCGCGTACTTTGATGCGCATCTCGCACCGAGGAGCGCGGCGGCGCTGGCATTCGCAATCCAGGCCGTGCGCGCACCGCTCGCGGCCAGCGTGGCGAGCCGCCTCGCAGACGTCGAGCGGCTTTACGTCAACGCGCTGATGAAGACGCACGATGCCAACGAAGGCATCGCCGCGTTCCTCGCGAAGCGCCAACCGTCCTGGGAGCATCGTTAGATGAATACGCCGTCGGCCGTCAATGCCATCGTCGAGCGCTGCCAGACGCTGTTCGACGACCTCGACTTCAACGTCGTCAAGCAATGGAAGACGGCCGTGCCGGGCCGCAAGGCGATCGGCTTCATGCCGATCTACGTCCCGCGCGAGCTCGTGCACGCGGCCGGGATGCTTCCCGTCGGGATC
Source organism: Casimicrobiaceae bacterium (assembly GCA_035278845.1). GTDB lineage: Bacteria > Pseudomonadota > Gammaproteobacteria > Burkholderiales > Casimicrobiaceae > VBCG01. Next base: position 35,311 of record DATEIQ010000046.1, read on the forward strand.
TTCGGCGGCGGCGACCAGCTCGAGGTGATCCAGGGCGACGCGTATTACCAGAGCTACATCTGCCGCATTCCGCGCTCGACGATCGAGCTCGGCCTCACCGGCCGCCTCGATTGCCTCGACGGCATGCTGTTCCCGTCGATCTGCGACGTCATCCGCAATCTGTCGGGGATGTGGCAGATCCTGTTCAAGGACAAGTATGTCCGATACTTCGACGTGCCGCAGAACTATGAGGACGCGATCGGCGGCACGTTCTACGTCCACGAGCTCGAGGTGCTGCGCGACGATCTCGGCAAACTGCGCGGCGCGCCGATCACGGACGCCGAGCTCAACGCGTCGATCCGCGTCTACAACGACAACCGCGCGGCGATACGCGACCTCTACGCGTACCGCTCGGACAAGCCGTGGCAGGCGCCGACGTCCGAGGTGTACCTGATCCTGCGCGCCGGCATGGTGCTGCCGCCCGAGGACCATACGCAACTGGTCCGCGACTACATCGCGGCGGCCGATGCGGCGCCACGCCCGAAGCGCGACAACGCACGCGTCGTGCTCACCGGGTCGTTCTGCGAGCAGCCGCCGCTCGGGCTCATCAAGTCGATCGAGATGTCGGGCTGCTACATCGTCGACGACGATTTCATTCTCGTCACGCGCTGGCTGCAGGGAGACGTTCCCGCCGACGGCAACCCGCTCGAGGAGCTGTCGAAGGCGTTCCTGCACAAATCCGCGTCGACGGCCGCGCGCTACGACGCGAAGCGCGAGGACAAGGGCGTGTTCCTGCTGAAGCAGGTGAAGACGCGCGGCGCCGAGGGCGTCGTGTTCGCGGCCCCGTCGTTCTGCGATCCGGCGCTCCTCGAGCGGCCGATGCTGCAGGACGTGCTCGGCAAGCAGAAGGTGCCGTACACGGCGTTCAAGTACGCCGAGAACACCGGGCAGATGGCGCCGATCCGCGAGCAGGCCGGCACGTTCGCCGATTCGATCAAATTGTGGTCGGCGGCCTGACGGCCATCCTCACCTTCAACGCAACCTCGGAGTTCCCATGCCGACTGCCACTGCCCCGATGCCCGCCTCCGTCAAGAAGCCGCAGGTCGTCAAGGAAGACGCGATGTGGCTGCAGAAGGAGCTGATCAACAGGAACTACCACGAGCTCGCCGCCGCGCGCGAGACCGGCCGCAAAGTGTCCGCGACGTTCGTGCCCGGCAACCTGAACGAGCTTTTGATGTGCTTCGACTTCGCGCGCAGCCTGCCCGAGACGAACGCGCTGCAGAACGGCATGCGCAAGAAGTCGGGCAAGATGATCATGGACGCCGAGCGCGACGGTCAGTCCGAAGACGTCTGCACGTACGTGAAGGCCGACCTCGGCATGATGATGGGTGGCGAGATCGGACCCACCGGCGAAGTGCTGCCGACGCCGGACATCCTGCTGCTCTCCTACACCGGCTGCTTCACGTTCATGAAGTGGTTCGAGCTGATCCGCCATCGCTACGGTTGCGAGACGGTGATGCTGCACGTTCCCTATCAGGGGGACGGCAAAATCGCGCCGAACATGCGCGACTACGTCGTCAAGCAGCTCAAGGAGACGGTGATTCCCGCGCTCGAGCGCGTGTCCGGCGTGAAGTTCGACATCGACCGGCTGCGCCAGTACATGAAGGAATCGCAGAAGGCCGAGGAAGACCTGGTCTCGGTGCTGCAGTCGGCGAAGCACCGGCCCTCGCCGATCGACGGGTATTTCGGCGCCGTCTACTACATCGGGCCGATCTTCACGGCGTTCCGCGGCACGCCGGAGGCGACTCAGTATTACCACGTGCTGCGGCAGGAGATCGAGCAGCGCGTGCGTGAAGGCAAAGGACCGGTTACGCCGGATGGCGACATGGGCGAGGAGAAATACCGGCTCGTCGTCGAGGGCCCGCCGAACTGGACCAGCTTCCGCGACTTCTGGAAGATGTTCTACGACGAAGGCGCCGTTGTCGTCAGCTCGACGTACGCCAAGGTCGGCGGGCTGTACGACTTCGGCTTCCGCCACGACGCCGAGCGTCCGCTCGAATCGCTCGCCGAGTATTGCCTCGGCTGCTACACGAATCTCAACCTGCCATCGCGAATCGACATGATCTGCAAGTACATCGACGAGTACCAGGCCGATGGACTGCTCATCAATTCGATCAAGAGCTGCAACAGCTTCTCCGCCGGGCAGCTCCTGATCCTGCGCGAGGTCGAGAAGCGCACCGGCAAGCCGGCCGCGTTCATCGAGACGGACCTGGTCGACCCGCGGTACTTCTCGGCCGCCAACGTCAAGAACCGGCTGGAGAGCTACTTCCAGATGGTCAAGCAGAAGCGCTCGGCTGCAACGGGCGGTGTTCCCCCCACGCTTGCGGCTAACGCCGCTGCGCTGCCCCCGGAGGGGGCCGGGCTCGCGCCTCGGGGCGGCCCTTCGGCGCTCGCCGCGCATTAGACGAGGAGAACACGCATGCGCTGCTTCATCGGCATCGATCTCGGCTCGACGACGACGAAGGCCGTCGTCATGGACGAGCAGCAAAACGTCCTCGGCCGCGGCATCACGAACTCGCGCTCCAACTACGACACCGCCGCCGCGATCGCCAAGCAGGAAGCGCTCGTCAACGGCCGCTTTCACCTGTTCCGCCAGGCGCTCGGCCAAAGTGGTGCGCTGAACGGCTCGCTCGACGGCTTTCTCGCGCAGCTCGAGCGCGATTTCCGGCTCGAGCAATATCTCGAACAGCTCGCCGATCTCGAGCAGACGTGCCGTCGCAACGTCGACACGTCGCGCTTCGGCGCGAGCGCGGACGCCGTGCTCGACGCGCTTGGCGAAGTATTCACCCGCCTGCGCGCGGAAGCAGCCGCACTGTTCGCGCCGGGCGCCAAGCGGAAGTCGGATTTCTTCCGCGACATCGCCGGCAGCCAGTACCTGGCCAACGGAGAGGCCGTCGCGAAGGATGCCGGCATTCGATACGACTTCCTGCTCAACGTATTCGACCGCTCGATCATCGAGGTCGAGAACCGCGTCTACGGCGATTCCATCCGCCACCATCTGCTGGCCGCACTCGAGCGCACGTTCGTGTCGCTTCCGGACACGGCGGACCGGCGTCCCCAAGTGGAAGCGCCGATCAAGGGCATTCTCGACACCGAAATGGAGGAGACGTACATCGTCGGCACCGGCTACGGCCGCGCGCGGCTTCCGTTCTCCAGGGAGCACGTACGCTCGGAAATCCTGTGTCACGGACTCGGCGCTCACGTCATGTATCCGAAGACCGCGACGGTGCTCGACATCGGCGGCCAGGACACGAAGGCGATCCAGGTCGATCCGCACGGCATCGTCGAGAGCTTCCAGATGAACGACCGCTGCGCCGCAGGATGCGGCCGCTATCTCGGCTACATCGCCGACGAGATGAACATGGGCCTGCACGAGCTCGGGCCGATGGCGATGAAATCGACGCGCACGATCCGCATCAACTCGACGTGCACGGTGTTCGCCGGCGCCGAGCTGCGCGACCGGCTCGCACTCGGCGACAAGCGCGAGGACATCATGGCCGGCCTGCATCGCGCGATCATTCTGCGCGCGATGTCGATCCTCGCGCGCTCGGGTGGCATCCGCGACCAGTTCACGTTCACCGGCGGCGTCGCAAAGAACGAAGCCGCCGTGAAGGCGCTGAACGACCTCGTCAAGGAGAACTACGGCGAGCTCACGCTGAACATCAACCCCGACTCGATCTACACCGGTGCGCTCGGTGGCGCGATGTTCGCGTGGCGCGCGGTGGTCGAGGAAGGCAAGACCGCGGAAGCGCGCGAATAGATGGGGCAGAGACGATTCAACCGCGCTGCCGGGACAGTTTCGACGAGCGCTCCGAAATCGGTCCCTGAGCCCATTTCCATGGAGGATGAAACATGACATACGCCATCGGCATCGACGTCGGCTCGGGCGCGGTCAAAAGCGTGCTGTTTGACGTGCAGGGCAACCGCCAGGAATGGCTCTCGAAGCGCTGCGAACGTATCCGGCGGCGGGATCCGATGCAACTCGCCCGCGAAGGTTGCGACGGCGTGCTCGCGGACGCGGGCCTGCGCGCCGACCAGGTCGACTACATCGCGACCACAGGCGAGGGCGAGAACGTGTCTTTCGCGACCGGGCACTTCTACTCGATGACGACGCATGCACGCGGCGGCGTGTTTTTGCATCCCGGCATCAGCGCGGTCGTCGACATCGGCGCGCTGAACGGCCGCGCGATCTACGTCGACGAGCGCGGCAAGGTGCTCTCCTACAAGATGACGAGCCAGTGCGCGTCGGGCTCCGGACAGTTCCTCGAGAACATCGCACGCTACCTCGGCGTCGCCGTCGAGGAGATCGGGCCGCTGTCGAAGACGTCGCAGAACCCCGAGAAATGCAGCTCGATCTGCGCGGTGCTCGCGGAGACGGACGTCATCAACATGGTCTCGCGCGGCATCGCCACGCCCGACGTGCTGAAGGGCATTCATCTGTCGATGGCCTCGCGCATCGTGAAGCTGCTGAAGGTCACCGGCATCAAGGAAGGCACGGCACTCATCACCGGCGGTCTTGCGCTCGATTCCGGTCTGATCGCGGCGATCAGCGAGGAGATGGTCAACGAGAAAGTGAAGGTCACCGCGGTGAGCCACCCCGACTCGATCTATGCCGGGGCGATCGGCGCGGCGTTGTGGGGCGCGTTTCGCCACGAGCGGCTGAATGCTCCGACGGAGCGCGCGGCCGCCTGAGGGCGCGCGAAGCCGCCGTTCAGCACGCATCCAAGGAGACGACAAATGGCACTGACGATCACCGAAAATTGCACGGCGTGCGACGCCTGCAAACCCGTATGTCCGAACGAGGCGATCAGCGTGGGCGACCCGGTCTACGTGATCGATCCGCTGCGCTGCACCGAGTGCGTCGGCGCCGAGGACGAGCCGCAGTGCAAGCTCGTCTGTCCCGCCGACTGCATCATCCCGCATCCCGACTTCGCCGAGTCGCCCGAGGAACTGCTGGCGAAGTACGAGTCGCTGCACGGGTAGCGCGGCGCGGCCGGCCGCGGCCGCCCCGGTAGCCGTCGAGCAGCAGCGCGAACATCGGTTGCGCGCGCTTCTCGAGCGACGCGCTGCCGCCCGCCAGCGCCGCCTGGATCACGAGGCCCTGCACGGCGCCGATGAACAGCACGGTCGCGAGCGCAGCGTCGAGTTGCAGCGGCAACTCGCCTGCAACCTTCGCCTGCTCGAACAGGCGCAAGAGGCGCCGGCGATAATCGCCTACCATCGCGCGCACCGCGGCGCGCACGCGGGAATCGCCCACCGTCTGCAGCTCGTGATACAGCGCCCGCGGCACCCCGGGATGCGCGGCCACCAGGCCCACGTGGGCACAGAAAGCGCGTTCCAGGTTCGCGAGCGGCGGCGCCTCGGGATCGATCGCGGCGTCGACCGCAGCATCGAGCGCTGTTCGCACCCAGTCGAACACCGCGAGCCACATCGCTTCCTTGTCGGGAAAGTGTCGGAACAGCGCACCTTGCGTAACGCCGATGCGATCGGCGATCGCCTGCGTCGTGACCGCGTCGGGGCCGTGCTCGCCCGCGAGAGCGAGAACGGCATTGACGATCCCGAGCCGGCGCTCGTCCGAGGACAAGCGCCGGCGAGATGGTTTCGGCATCGGGCGTGAATGCATGGCCACCCCTTGAAAGTAAGTATTCAATTACTATCTTATGATCACCGGCGGCATTCCACAACCCCGGTCCGCCGACAGCCATCCCGCTGCCGGGGAAGTTGAGACGACAGGAGAACCGCAATGGAACTGCATCGCACTACTTTCACCGCCGCCCTGGCCGCCGCAATCTTCGCGCTCGGCGTCAGTCAGCCGGGGCTCGCTGCCGACGCCCATTCGCACGCCGCCGGCGCACCGGCGCAACTTGCGCTCGACCACGGCAAGCAGTGGGCAACGGACGCGCCGCTGCGCCAACGCATGGGCGAGATCCGTGCGCTGATGGCCCCGCAGATCGCTCCGATCCACGCCGGCAAGCTCGCGCCTGCCGAGTATGCGGCGCTCGGCGCCGCGATCGAGCAGAAGGTCGCGGCCATCGTCGCCGAGTGCAAGCTGCCGCCGGCGGCCGACGCGATGCTGCACCTGATCGTCGCAGACCTCGTCGCAGGCGCCGACGTCATGCAGGGCAAGGCCGCGGGCAATCCGGCGGAAGGCGCGCACCAGGTCGTTACGGCCGCGAATGCATACGGCCGCTATTTCAACGACGCCGGCTGGAAGCCGCTGGTCTGATCGCCGTCTTCAGCGCGACGCCGCGCGCGCGGGCGCTTTCGCTCGCGCGCGCAACACCGCCGTCGCCGTAAAGGCAATGAACGCCGCGAGCGCCAGTGCATTGAGCAGACCGCCCGCGCGCGTCCAGTCGTAACGCTCGGTCGCGTCGCCGGCAAGACGCACGGCGAGCGAGCCGTGCAAAAGCGCGAGTGGCACGTAGAACGACGGGTGGTACGGCACCGCCACGCGCAGCACGGCCGGAAAGATCACCGGTGCATGGCCGAAAACCATCGAGAACACGAAACCCAGCGCAAGCGCGTGCACGGCGGCGTCGTAAGCGCGCGTGCCGGGCGCGAAGCCACCCGCGAGCATCGTCAGCGCACCAACCGCAAGCCACGCGTAACCGGAAAGCAGGCACACGGCGATGAACCGCGTAAGCCCCTGCTTGCGAACGGTGCGCCGCGCGATGTCCTGCTTCAGCAGCCACGCTGACAACGCGAGCAGTCCGAGCGCGAAAAGAGAAGCGCCGTACGGTTGCCCAGACAATGCAAGGCCCGCGAACATCAAGCCGAGGATGGCGACGAACGCGCGCCGCGCCGTGGCCGATGGAGGCAGAAAGCGCGACAGCTCGAGGCGCTCGCCGGCGATCGTCAGTATCAGGAATGCGAGCCACCACGTGACGACGCCGAACACCGCGGCGCCGAGCGCCCACGCGAGGTTGCCGACGACCCAGCACGCGGCGCCGAGCACGAGCGTCAGCGTGAACAGCGCGCGTTGCCGGCGGAGAACGTCGATCGACGCGCCGAGCAGCACGGCGCTGCCGGCGCAAAGCAGCCACGCGCCCGCCGCCGGCTCGCCGACGGCGATGGCGACGCTGCCGAAGCCGCCGAAAAGCGGGCCGAGATACGCGACGCAGCGGCCGATGGCCACGGCGCGCTCGAGCGCGATCACGACGCCGAAGAAGCCGCCGATCATCAGCGGCCCGTGAAAGGCGGACGCGGCGGACGACACGTCGGGCATCCGATAGCCGAGCCGCGCGAGGCCTGCAGTGACGCCGAGCAGCAAGCCGATGAAGCCGAGCGCGAGCAGCGGTGCGCGCTGCGACGGACGAAGGTCACCCGCCATGAACGGGTGCTAACGATCCGCTTCGGATCCGGCCTGCATGACGTGTCCCGTCATTTCAGGACACGCCCTTAGAAGGTCCACCCGAAGTGTTCCTTGGCGATACCCGACATCTTGTCGGGGGTCCACGGCGGATCCCATACGAGCTCCACGTCGACCGCCGTGCCGACCGGCACCATCGCCGTGATGACGTCGTTCACCTGGCCGACGATCATGTCCGCCATCGGGCATGCGGCGGTGGTCATCGTGAGGTCGACGTGCACGCGTTCGTCCGTGACGTCGACGCCGTACACGAGCCCGAGATCGACGATGTTCATGCCGGCTTCCGGATCGTCCACTTGCCGCAGCGCTTCGCGCACGGCGTCGTCGTCGGGCATCGGCATCGTCACGAACGCTACCTTACCACCGCCCTATGCTGCTCACGATACCGAACGCGCGAACGGAATGCGCTGCGACGGCGCGAATCCCACCGCATAAAGGAATCCGAGCAGCTCGAGGTCGTGCGGGGCCGTGACCGTTTCCACCCGCTCGATGCGCAGTCCGCCGAGGTTGACGAACAGCTGAGAAAGCAATGCGTGCCCGACGCGCCGATGCCGGTAGCCGGGATGGACGCCGATGGTGTCGAGCACCGCGACAGGCTCGGTGCGCCCGAAATCACCGAGATCGACACGGGCCATCAGGAAACCGGCGATGGCGTCATCGATGCGCGCCACCAGCGACACCCGTATGGCCGAGTCGTGCATCGCTTCCGCAAGCTTGCGTTCCATGTAAGCGTCGCGGACATGGCCGGTGCTCGCGGCGTCGATGCGCACGACATCGGACAGATCCGTCGGTTGCATCAGGCGAATGTCGGCGACGTCGCGCGCCAGATGCTCGAAATCGTTCGATTGCGTGCCGTCATAGGCGATTTCGCCGCGACCTCCAGCTTGCGCGGCAACGGGAACGATGTCGTCACGGCCCGCGTCGTAAGCCCCGCCGGCGACGGCGCAATCGACGATGTGATTGGCGGCGATCGCGAAGCCGTTCTCGTCGAGCCAGCGCAGCATCGCATGGTTGTTCCACCGCGCCTGCGTCCGCAGCTCGCCGATGCCGCGCCGGCGGGCATCGTCCACGAGCGCTTCCAGCAGCCGGCGTCCGACGCCGGCGCCCTTCGCGTCGTAGCGCGCCCCGATCGCTTCGATCGACAGCGCCGGCACGTCGCGGCCGAATTCGCCTTCGAGCACGCGCGCCAGCACGTACCCGGTCAGATGGTCTTCGAGCATGGCCGCGAATTGCACGTACGCGGCCGGCTCGCGCAGCGCGGCCGCGAGCCGCCGCTCGAAATAAGGCCGGCGCGTCCGGCCTTCGGCGATCGAGTCGATGTCGACGACCGCGTCGAGGTCGGAGCGCGCAAGCCGGCGCAGCGTCGTGTCACGGATGGCAACGGCTTCCATGCGATCTCCTCACGCGGCCGCGTAGGCGAACGACAAGTCGCGGTCGGCGTCGTCGTCGAGGAGGTCCTCGAGCAGCGGCAACAACGCCATCGTTTCCTTCTGAATGTGGGCGACCTGCCGCTCGACCATCTCGAGCGCGCCCCGCTTGAGCGAAGTCCAGCCGGCGTCGTCGAGCGTACCGGCCGCAGCCGCCTGCGCGAGCGGCAGGACCTCGCTCGCGACGGCGCGGATGGCGACGTGCTCCTCGACCAGCAGCGACGCCATGTCGCCGTCGCCCGCGTCGCTCATGCGCGGAAAGAGCTCGTTTTCCTCGAAGTCGAAATGCCGGCCGACGTCCTGCTCGATGTGCCGCGCGAGCACGCCGGCGAGCTGAATCAGATCGGCGTTGCCTGCGTTGCCCGACCGCGGCCCGCGCGCGAACGCCTGCTCGATGCGTCCGAGCAGCTCGAGATTGACGCGATGCTCGTCGTCGAGCGTCCGGCTCACCTGGCGCTGGTAATTCATTGGAGATTTCCTCGTGTCCCGAGCACCGTAGCATCCGCAGGACGATGCGCCATTGATCGACGTCAAGCCGGCGCCACCGCCCACGTCACGCGGATGCGGCCTGCACGCCGCTACCGGAACCGGCGCCGAGCATGCGCCGGACGACCTGCACGAAGAATGCGAGAAAGGCGGCCGCGCCGACGAAGCCGGCCAGCGCGCCGATCCGCACGAGCCACGCATTGTCCGCGGCGATCGCGACGATCAGCACGACGACCGCCGCCACGTGGCAAACGAAATGGATGCGCAGCGCCGGGCCCGCGGCGAGCGACGACGGCGTCGGCGGCCGCCCTTTGCCGCGCGACGCGTGCATCGACGCGAGGAACGGCACGATCCGCTGCAGGATTCCGAGCAGAAAGGTCAGCAGCCATCCGACGATCAGCAGCAGTCCGAACAGCGTCGGCATGCCGCCGAACGGTACGTCGAGCGCGACGCCGAGCGCGGCGACGAGGCTCGCGCCGAGCATCACCCAGCCGATGCGCACCATGCGAAACGACGGACCGAGATCGCGCCGCATGCCGCTCGCCAGCGCCGCCCGCATCAGCCGAAGGTGCAGCGCGACCGCGACGGTGCCGGCCACGATCGCCGCTACGCGCAGCTCGACCACGGCGATTCCGAACGCCGCCGCGGCAACGGCCGCGAGTGCTGCGCACAGCAGCGCGCACGATGCGAGTGCTGTACGCTCGTCGGGCGGCTGCGAAAGCGCGAACATCGGCACCAGAATGTACGATAGACCGAGGGCGAGCATGCCCATGAAGCCGTACGCTGCAAACGGCACGTGCAGCGCGAGCGCCACCGGACGCGGCAGCGCCGACCCGCCTGCGTACGCCAGCGCGAGCGAGAGTGCGGCGACGAGCACGATCGCGAGCGCAAGCCACGCGACCCAGACGTGCGCGATGACCGCCGGCATGCCGCGCGCGCCGAACAGATTGTGCGCAAGAAGGACCGCATAGATCGCGAGCGCGATGGCCATCAGAACCGCGCCTGCCGTGAGCAGCGGCACCGAAGGCAGTCCCATGCCGAGCGCAGTGGCGGCGACGCCGGGCGCGTACAGGCAGAAGACCAGCGCCGGCGCATGACGCGAGCGAACGGCCTGGCGCGTCGCGACGGGCAGAAGCTGGAGACTCGCGCCGATCGCCGTCATCGTGAGCACGCCGAGCGTGATCAGGTGCAGCGCGGCGAGCGTCCAGCCGAGGCCCCCACGGAAGTGCGCCGCACTGTCCGCACCCGCGAACAGCGCGATCCATGCGCAGACGTGGAATACGGCAGCGGCGCCGAAGTAGCGAAAGGGAATCGACGCCGGCAGCAACCGTCCGATGGCGCCGCCCAGGAACGAGCCGGGCGTCGTCTTCACCTTGCGGCCGCGCGGATCCTGCGCGGGTTTCGATGGGCCTGGCTTGCCGTTCGCCGCGCCGGCATCGAGCGGCGCGAAGCTCGGGGCTTCACGCTTGCCAGGACCCGGTTCGCTTGGAGCGGCTGGCATGCGTGCCGTTGCCCCGCTCACGCCGCCCGCTTCAGCAGAAGGCGCACTTCCCCTTCCGGGGCATCGAGGCGCTCGGAGGTCCAGCCGATCTCCGCAAGCTCGGGATAGAGGAACAGCGGGTCGCGCTCGTGGTGCACGACTACGGGCGTCGCATCGCTTATCGACTCGACGAGCGCGAGGATCGACACCATCGGCTGCGGCGGCGGCAACCCGCGTACGTCGATGTGGATGCCGTCGGCTTCCACCCAGCGCCGGGTTGCCCCTTCGTCGACGCCCTCGCCGTTCATCGCTCGCTACGCCGGCTCCGCCGTGCGGGTGCCGATGATAAGCTTCAGCACCTCGCTCGCGCCTTCGTAAATGCGCAACGCCCGGATCTCGCGATACAGGCGCTCGACCGCGACACCGCGAACGACGCCGAGGCCGCCGAACACTTGCACGGCAGCGTCGATGACGTGTTGCGCGGCCTCGGTCGCGAACAGCTTCGCCATCGACGCCTCGCGCGTCACCCGGCGCTTCTGCGTGTCCCGCGTCCATGCCGCGCGGTAGACCATCAGCGCGGAAGCGTCGATCGCGACCAGCATGTCGCCGAGCTTCGCCTGCGTGAGCTGGAATTCGGCGAGCGCGTGACCGAACATGCGGCGCGCGTGCGCGCGCGCGATGGCCTCGTCGGCCGCACGCCGCGCGAAGCCGAGCGCCGCGGCGCCGACCGTGGTGCGAAAAAGATCGAGCGTACCCATGGCGATGCGGAACCCGTCGCCCGGCGCACCGAGCAGGCGATCCGCGCCGACGCGGCAGCTCGCGAGGCGCAGCGTGCCGAGCGGATGCGGTGCGCTCACGTCGATGCGCTCGGTTGCGTCGAGACCGGGTGTGGCGGCGTCGACGATGAACGCCGACAATCCGTGCGACGGCTTGTCCGCGGCTGGCTGCGTGCGTGCAAAGACGACATAGAAATCCGCGAGGCCGCCATTGGAGATCCACGTCTTGACGCCGTCGAGACGCCAGCCGGCACCGTCGCGCACGCCCGTCGTGGCGATCGCGGCCACGTCGGAACCCGCATCCGGCTCGGACAGCGCGAAGGCGGCGATGCGCTTGCCCGCCGCCACGTCGGGCAGAATGCCGCGCTTCTGCGCGTCGCTTCCGAACAGCGAGATCGGCACGCTGCCCAAGCCCTGCATCGCGAATGCGAAGTCGGCGAGGCCGTTCGCGTGCGCGAGCGACTCGCGCGCGAGGCACAGGCTGCGCACGTCGACGCGCTCGTTCATGCCGCCGAACGCTGCCGGCACGCACGCACGCAGCAATCCCGCATCTCCCAGCGCTCGCACGAGATTGCTTACGCTGCGGTACACGGCATCGGCGTCCCGCTCGGCACCCTCGACGAGACGCGGCACTTCACGCAGCGCGAACGCGTCCACCGCGGACGCGAGCGCACGGTGCCCGTCGTCGAAGAACGGCCATTCGAGAAACGTGCGGTCCGGCATATTTCCCGGTGTCGTAGACGTGTCGGAGATGTCTCGGAGACGTGTCGGAGACGGTCGTTCAGTCGCCCTCGAACACCGGCTTCTGCTTCGCCACGAACGCGTGATACGCGCGCTCGAAGTCGCTCGTCTGCATGCAGATCGCCTGCGCCTGCGCTTCGGCTTCGATGCATTCGCCGAGGCCCGCGCTCCATTCCTGCCACAGCATCGTCTTGGTCATCGCGTGGCCGAACGTCGGCCCGTCGGCCAGGCTTTGCGCCATCGCCGTGGCCTCGTCGAGCAGCGTTTCGGGTGCGACGAGGCGGTTGTGGAAACCAAAGCGCTCGGCCTCCTCGCCGCCGACGACGCGTCCCGTGTACAGCAGGTCGGCCGCGCGCGACAGGCCGATCAGCCGCGGCAACAGCGTGCACGCGCCCATGTCGGCGCCCGCGAGACCGACGCGCACGAACAGGAACGCGAGCTTGCTCCGCGCGGTCGCGAACCGCAGGTCCGATGCGCACGCGATCATCGCGCCGGCGCCGGTGCACACGCCGTCGATCGCCGCGACGATCGGTTGCGGGCATTCCCGCATCGCCTTCACGAGCTCGCCGGTCATCCGCGTGAAGCGGAGCAGGCCCGGCATGTCCATGGCGACGAGCGGACCGATGATTTCATGGACGTCGCCGCCGGAGCAGAAGTTGCCGCCTTCGCCGGTCATCACGACCGCCTTGATGTCGCTCGCGTGCGCGAGCCGTCGAAACAGCGCGCCAAGCTCGGCGTAGGAGTCGAACGTCAGCGGATTCTTCTTGTCCGGCCGGTTCAGCGTGATCGTGGCAACCTTGCCGCGCGCCGCATAGCGGAAATGCGTGGCCTCGTATCCGGCCAGTTGCACCTGCTTCATGTCGATATCTCCTGTTCAGACCGCCTTTGCGCGCTTCGACGCCCTGCGGTGCCGCCGCGTGCGCATCGTCACCCCACCATCGTCAAA
>DATEIQ010000047.1:0-21220 GCA_035278845.1 Casimicrobiaceae bacterium
GCCGACGCATGCGCCCAGCGCGCCCAGGCCGATCATCAGGCCGATGCCGATGCCGGTGTAACCCTGGATCATCGCGACCAGTTGCAGCTTGTCCATTGCCTTTTCCTTTCTTCGAGCGGGTTTGACTTGACGGTGAACGGGGTCAGTGATGCTCGTGCGCCATCGCGATGTACACGACGGTGAGCATCATGAAGATGTACGCCTGCAATACGACGATCAGGATGTGGAAGATCGACCAGCCGAGGTGCAGCGCGGCGCCGAAGATCACGCCGGCCACGCCGGTGGCGGCCCACATTCCGAGCAGCAGGAAGATCAGCTCGCCGGCGTACATGTTCCCGAACAGCCGCAGCGAGTGCGACAGCGGCTTCGACACGTACTCGACGAGGTTGAACAGCAGGTTGAACGGCCACAGGATCGGATTGCCGCCGAAGGGCGCGCAGAAGAGCTCGTGGATCCAGCCGCCGAAGCCCTTGATCTTGATGCTGTAGAAGATCATCAGCCCGAACACGGCCAGCGCGAGCGCGAAGGTGGTGTTCACGTCGGCGGTCGGGACGAAGCGGAATTCGTGGAAGCCGACGGCATTCAAGCCGGTGCTCACGATGTCGATCGGCAGGAAGTCCATCGCGTTCATGAACAGCGTCAGCACGAACGTCGTGAGCGCGATCGGCGCGACGAGGCGCGTGGTGCCGTTGTAGATGCTCTTGACCTGCTCGTTGACGAAGTCGATTGAGAGCTCGACGAACGCCTGCGTCTTCGACGGCACGCCCTGCGTCGCCTTGCGGGTGACGAGCCACATGAAGCCAAAGGTGAGCACGCCGAGCACCGCGGTCGTCAGCAGCGTGTCGACGTTCAGCGTCCAGAACCCGCCTTCCTTGACCGGATGCGTGAGGAACGTGAGGTGGTGCTGGATGTACTCGGTGGGAGTTGCGTACGAAGCGGCCATCGCAGGTATCGGCGGGAAAGCGTCAGTCGCGAACGAACAAGGCAACGCGGAACAGCAATACGGTGACGACGAAGGTCGCCAGCAATGCCGGAACGACGACCTCCCTGTAGTTCGCGAGCACCAGCCAAAGCTGGCCGATGATCACGAGGATTTTTGCGCCTTCGGCCCGGAACAGCGCCATCACCGTCGAGCTGGCCGTTTTGCCGGGCGCGATCGCGAGCACGAAGGCATACACGACGCCCGCCGACAGATTGACCACGCCCCCAAGCACCGCCGACAGCGCGCCATGGAAACCCACCCACGCGCCCGCGATCGCGGCAATGATCAGCGTCGCCGCCGCCTGCCAGACGAGCACGGCCCGGAAAGGCCTCGTGGAAAGCGGCGCAGCCACGGTTCGACAGCCAGCCAATGCCCTGACTTCGGGCGATCGGCAGCCCGCCACGCAAAGTCCGAGAGTTTAACCGTTTTTTGGCGCGAGCCGCAACGAAATGTTGCGGTGCAGCGTACCTACCCGCCCGACAGCGCGGCTACGATCATCAGCGTCGCCCCCGACGGGATCGGCGAGCCGAGGTCGCGTGTCACGTCGCTGCCGACGAACAGCTTGATGTGAGGCCGCACGTTGCCTTGCTCGTCGACCATCCGGAAACGGATCCCGGGATAGTTCACGTTGAGCGCCGCCAGCACGCCGCTCACGGTTGGTGGCAACTCGGGTGCGAGCACCGGCACCGCGACCAGCACTTCCGGCTCGCCGGTGTACGAGCGCAGCGGGGACGGAATGCGGACGCGCACGACGGCTGCCGCTTCATGAGATGGGGTTGCCGTCATCGCGGGTGACCGGCCTGCGTCAGATGCTCGTCGCTTCGACCGAATAAATCTCCGGAAGATGCCGTGCGATGCTGCGAAAGCTGCGTCCCTCGTCGCGACTTGCCCACACCTCGCCGGACGTCGTTCCGAAATACAGGCCGGTCGGATCGCGCGTATCGAGGCTCATCGCCTGGCGCTTGACCGTCCACCAGCTCTGCGACTTGGGCAGACCCTGGTCCTGCCGCTTCCACGTGCGACCGCCATCGCGCGATCGGTAAACCGCAGGACGTCCGGCGGGCGACGTGCGCGGCCAGACGGTGGTGCCATCCATCGGCAGCACCCACACCGTGTCGGGATCGCGCGGATGCGCCGCGATCGGAAAGCCGACATAACCGACGGACTTCGGCATGTTGGCGCCGATGTCCTGCCACACGTCGTTCGGGCGATCGATCCGGTAGATGCCGCAGTGATTTTGTTGATACAGGCGATCGGGCAGGCCGCCCGCGAACTGCACGCAATGGGGATCATGGCCGTACTCGGGGGGCGGGTTATCGGGCAGGAAGTCGGCCCGGACACCTTTATTGAGGGGCCACCAGTGCTCGCCGGCGTCCGGGCTCTCGAATACGCCGCCGCTGGACATTGCGATGTACAGATGCGCGCCGTCGCGCGGATCGACCAGGATCGAGTGCAGCTTGGCGCCGTCCGGCGTGCCGTCCTGGTCGCCGCCGCACCACGCCTTGCGTTGCGGATGCGCATTGAATCCGTTGACGCCGTCCCAGGTAGCGCCGCCGTCGTTGGACCGGAACAGCCCCTGCGGCGAGGTACCCGCATACCAGGTCGCCGGCTCGCTGGCATGTCCCGGTGTCAACCAGAACGTGTGATCGACGACTCGCCCGCTGTCCGAGGCAAAGGCCGGCGGACGCGTCGCCTCCTTCCACGTGCGCCCGTTATCGGTCGAGCGGAACACGGTGGGGCCGAGGTGTCCGGTGCGCGCCGCCATCAGCATCGTCTTGCCATTGCGTGGATCGACGACGGCATGATGAATCGTGTGTCCCAGAAATTGGGGGCCGGCGAGCCGCCAGCCGTTGCGCGCGAGATCGCTAGTAAGCGTCCACAAACCTTTGCGCGTGGCCACCAGCAGGCGTGTTCGCCGCGTCGCTGCGGTACGCGTCGCGGCCGACGATTTCGCCATGACGGATACTCCTTTTGGGTGACGGGTCCCGACGCGAGCGTTCGGGACGAAAGGGCGAACGCTACCCTGTGGCCGATCCTCGGGCAAGATCGAGGGTTGAAATAGCATCGCGCGGCTCGCATGCTGATGGTGAACACCCCGCGCTGTCCAACCGGACGGCTTTTCCACTCTCCTCAGGAGCGCTCATGACGATCAAGGTCGGTGACCGGCTGCCCGCCGGCACGCTGCAGGAATACTACGATGTCGAGAAAAACGGCTGCGCCATCGGCCCCAACCCGGTTTCGATCGAAAGCCTCACCAAGGGCAAGAAGGTCGTGCTGTTCGGCCTGCCCGGCGCGTTCACGCCGACCTGCTCGGCCAAGCATGTGCCGAGCTATCTCGCCGCATACGACAAGCTGAAGGCGAAAGGCGTCGACACGATCGCCTGCATGTCGGTCAACGATGCGTTCGTGATGGGCGCGTGGGGCCGCGACCAGCACACCGGCGACAAGATCCACATGCTCGCCGACGGCAGCGCGGTCTACACGAAGGCGCTGGGACTCGATCTCGACCTGACCGCGCGCGGCATGGGGATGCGCTGCCAGCGCTTCTCGATGCTCGTCGACGACGGCGTCGTCAAGACGCTGAACATCGAAGCGCCGGGGAAATTCGAGGTGTCCGGCGGCGAGACGATGCTTTCGCAGCTCGGGTAGCGTTACCGCTTCGTGATACCGAGGCGCTCGACGATTCCTTCGAACTGCTCGAGCGTCGAATAGCGAATGACGAGCCGGCCGGCGCCCTGGCGCCCCGGCTCGATGTGCACGACGGCGCCGAGCGCGTCGGCGAGCTCGTTCTCGAGGCGCGCAGTGTCGGCGTCGTACGCCGGTTTGTTCTTGCGCCGCATCGCGCGCCGCGCAGGATTCAGCAGACCGTGCACGAGGCGCTCGGTCTCGCGCACCGACATCGCGCCGTTGACGATCCGCGCAGCGGCGCCCGACTGCTGCTCGACGGGCAGCGGAAGCAGCGCGCGCGCGTGCCCCATCTCGAGGCTGCCCGCGAGCACGTACTCCTGTACCGGCGGCGCGAGTGCAGTGAGCCGGAGCAGATTCGACACTGCGCTGCGCGAACGCCCCACCGCCTTGGCGGCCGCCTCGTGCGTGAGGCCGAACTCGTCGATCAGTCGCGCGAGTCCCTTCGCTTCCTCGATCGGGTTCAGGTCCTCGCGCTGGATGTTCTCGATCAGCGCAACCGCGAGCGCCGACTGGTCCGGAATGTTCTTCACGAGCGCGGGGATCTCGCGCAGTCCCGCCTGCTGCGCAGCGCGCCATCGCCGTTCGCCCGCAACGATTTCGAACCGTCCACCGTCGACGGGTCGCACGAGAATCGGCTGCATCACGCCCTGTTCCTTGATCGAAAGCGCGAGTTCCGCAAGCGAGGCCGCATCCATTTTCGTGCGCGGCTGATAGCGGCCGGGGCGCACACGATCGATCGCGAGCGTTTGCAGCGAATCCCCTTCGCGGGTGTCGTCGTCGGTGCCCGCGAGCAGTGCATCGAGCCCGCGGCCCAGTCCCTTCGGTCGAATCATCGTAGCTCCTAGTGTGGGCGCTTACTTACGGCGACTGATCCGGCTGGTCGCGAGGTGAATCCGGTGTGGCTGGCGCCGACGGATGCTCGGTCGCGTTCGGCGCCGGGGGTCGACCACGCGCTTCCATCCGGCGCACGACTTCGCCGGCAAGCGCGAGATACGCGAGCGCTCCCTTCGATTTCGCCTCGAGCGTGAGCGCCGGCACGCCATGCGACGGCGCTTCCGCGAGCCTGACGTTGCGCGGAATCACCGTGCGATAGAGGCGATCGCCGAAGTGACGCTCGAGTTCGGCGGCGACATTGAGCGCCAGCGTGTTGCGCGGGTCGTACATCGTGCGCAGCAGTCCTTCGATCTCGAGCGTGGGATTCAAGTGAGCGCGCACTTTCTTGATGGTCTGCACCAGATCCGAAAGACCCTCGAGTGCGTAGTACTCGCACTGCATCGGGATCAGTACCGAATCCGCCGCGCACAGTCCGTTCAGCGTGAGCAGCGACAGCGACGGCGGGCAATCGAGGAAGATGAAATCGTAGTCGCCCGCAATCGCATCGATCGCGGCGCGCATCTGCCGCAGCGCCTCGGCCAGCGCATCTCTCAGGCGCATCTCACGCTCGGGGAGATCGACGAGTTCGACTTCGGCGCCGGCAAGCTCACGATTGGCGGGGACGAGATCGAAGCCGCCGGTCTCGGAATGCACGCGCACGCCGGCGATGTCGGTTTCGCCGAGCAGTACGTGATAGACGGTGCGCTGGCGGGCGCGCTTGTCGATGCCCGACCCCGTCGTCGCATTGCCCTGCGGGTCGAGGTCGATCACCAGCACGCGGCGCTTCATCGCGACCAGGCTCGCCGCGAGATTGACCGTAGTCGTCGTTTTGCCGACGCCGCCTTTCTGGTTCGCGACGGCGATGATTCGCGTCATTGAATTCCTTCCTGCGCGACGCGCATCACGACGAGATGGCGCTCGGCGCCGAGGCCCGGCACGTCGAGCGCGGGCGCCGCCGTCACGACGATGCCGCGCGGGAGCGCATCGATCTCGACGATGGGCAGCGCGCCCTTCATCGCGACCAGGATGCCGTTTGGGGCGACGTGGCGCGACGCGAGCTTGGCAAACGTGCGCAGATCCGAAAAAGCACGCGAGATCACGATGTCGAACGGCTCATCGGCTTCGAGATCCTCGACGCGCGACGCGACCACGCGTACGTTCGCGAGTTCTAGCTCGATCGCGGCCTGCGCGAGAAATGCCGCCTTTTTGCGATTGGCATCGAGCAGGACAAACCTCCAATCCGGTCGCGCAATGGCGAGCGGGATGCCGGGAAGGCCGCCGCCCGAGCCCACGTCGAGCACGCGCGCCTTGGGCGCATCCGGCAGAAACGGCAGCACGGCCAGCGCGTCCTGCACATGATGCGTTTCCATCCGCGCGCGATCGCGAATCGCGGTCAGGTTGTAGACGCGATTCCACTTGGCGAGCAGATCGAGGTAAGCAGCGAGGCGATCGCGAGCGGCGGCGGGCAATGATGCGGTGAGCGATTCGCGATCGGGATCCGTACGGCGCACGATCGCATCTGCGTCATGCGGAGTGCGCCGCGGGTCGTGCGCGCGACGGGTCGCGCGCGCTAGCGCGTTTCAAATGCACGAGCAGCAGCGACACCGCGGCCGGCGTCACGCCGGACAATCGCGCCGCCTGGCCGAGCGTCTCGGGCCGATGCGCGTTCAGCTTTTGCTGCACCTCGATCGACAACCCCCGCACGGTGCGATAGTCGAGATCGTGCGGCAGCGCGAGCGATTCCTGCCCGATCTGCCGCGCAACCTCCAGTTGCTGCCGATCGATGTAGCCGGCGTACTTGGTCGCGATCTCGACCTGTTCGGCAACGGCATCGTCGGGAACGCCTGCGTCGACGCCTTCGAGTGTGTGCAAGGTTCGGTACGTGACGCCAGGACGACGCAGCAAGTCGGCGAGCGTGCGCTCCCGCTCGAGCGGCTGGCCGAGGACGCGCTCGGCGGTTTCGCGTGCAACGACGTTCGGGTTCACGTAAGTCGACTTCAAGCGCTCGGCCTCGGCTGCGATCGCGTCGCGCTTGCGGCAGAACGCATCCCAGCGCGCGTCGTCGACGACGCCGAGCCGGCGCCCGTGCTCGGTGAGACGCAGGTCGGCGTTGTCTTCGCGAAGCTGCAGCCGGTACTCGGCGCGCGACGTGAACATGCGGTAAGGTTCTGATACGCCGCGGGTAATCAGGTCGTCGACCAGGACGCCCAAATAAGCTTCGTCGCGGCGCGGGCACCAGCCCGGGGCACCCTGCACATAGCGCGCGGCGTTGATGCCTGCGAGGATGCCCTGCGCGGCCGCCTCCTCGTAACCGGTTGTCCCGTTGATCTGCCCGGCGAAGAACAGCCCCGCGATCGCCTTGGTTTCGAGCGTGGAGCGAAGCGCCTGCGGATCGAAATAGTCGTATTCGATCGAGTAGCCGGGGCGAAGGATGTCGGCGCGCTCGCAACCGGGAAGCGTGCGAACCAGGGCGAGTTGCACGTCGAACGGCAACGACGTCGAAATGCCGTTCGGATAGATCTCAGTTGTTTCAAGACCCTCCGGTTCGAGAAAAATCTGGTGGCTGGCACGCTGGGCGAACCGGACGATCTTGTCCTCGATGGACGGGCAATAGCGCGGCCCTACGCCCTTGATGACACCCGTGAAGAGCGGCGAGCGGTCGAGGCCCGCGCGAATGACGTCGTGCGTGCGCGCGTTCGTGTGCGTGATCCAGCAGGCGACCTGCCGCGGGCGCATCGCCCGATTGCCCACGAACGAGAACACCGGGGGCGGATCGTCGCCCGGTTGCACCTCCAGGCCCGAGAAGTCGATCGTACGGCCGTCGAGTCGCGGCGGGGTCCCCGTCTTCAGCCGCCCGGCGGGCAACGCCAGCGCGCGCAGGCGCGCACCCAGGCGCTTGGCCGGCGGGTCCCCTGCCCGCCCTGCCTCGTAGTGCTGCAGCCCGACGTGTATCAGGCCTGACAGGAACGTGCCCGTCGTCAGCACGACGGCATCGGCCTCGAAAACGACGCCGATCTGGGTGACGACGCCTCGCACGCGGTCTCCGTCGAGCAGCAGATCGTCGACCGGTTGCTGGAAAAGGGTCAGGTTTGTTGCCGATTCCAGGCGGCGGCGGATGGCGCGCTTGTAGAGAATGCGATCGGCTTGTGCGCGCGTCGCGCGGACGGCCGGTCCCTTGCTCGCATTGAGCGTCCTGAACTGGATGCCTGCCTCGTCGGTAGCGATCGCCATCGCGCCTCCGAGGGCGTCCACTTCCTTCACGAGGTGACCCTTGCCAATGCCGCCGATCGAGGGGTTGCACGACATCTGCCCGAGCGTTTCGAAGTTGTGCGTCAGCAGCAGCGTGCGCCGACCGGCCCGGGCAGCGGCGAGCGCCGCCTCGGTACCGGCATGGCCGCCACCGACGACGATCACGTCAAATCGCCGGTCGAAATTCATAACGAACAGTGGGTTTGCCCGAGCTTTTTTGGGCGGGGCACGAAAAATTCCTGATCACAGCGACGTTAGTTTAACCGATGGCTGTTTCACGTGAAACCAGCCGAGCGACCGAGGAGCCGCAGCCGCCGCGAGTTCGACGCCCGATACATAATCGCGAGGTGGTTCAGGATACGGATACTGTGCCGTTCAACTCACCGCCACAACTGCATGGAGCGAGCAGCCCACGGCGGACACGCCCCCCCTTCCGCACCACGCTCACGGGCGCGCAACCCGGGTGGCGGCGTCCAACGACCGACCGGCGGCCCTTCGCGTCCAGGCGTTCGGTTCCGAAAACGTTTCACGTGAAACACTGGCGACGGATTCACGCCAGGCTCCTGGGTCGAACGAACTGGGAGAGCCAGCGCCTGGGGAGAAGTGTTGGGCGATCGCGTCCGGTGGGCCAGCCGAAACGAATCTGCGCTATCCGATCAGCGCGTCAAGTCGTGGCTGATTCAACTTATGTAGCTGATAATTAACCATAATTACGTGTTTACTGAACGGTGTGAGCGCTCACATCGCCATTCGCCCCGCCAACCGATCCCGCTCGCTCATCAGCGCATTGGGCCGCTTCTCTCCCAAGCGCTCGAAGAACGCATCGTGCAGATCGAGTTCGCGTTCCCACTGGCTCAGATCGACGTCCATGACGCTCGAAAAGCGGTGCGCGCCGAAGTCGAAGCCCTGCCAATCGAAATCGGCGTAGCGCGGGACGTAGCCCAACGGTGTCTCGACAGCGTCCGCGCGCCCTGCGCATCGCTCGAAGATCCACTTCAGCACGCGCATGTTCTGCCCGAATCCGGGCCACACGAATTTCCCCGCCTCGTCCTTGCGGAACCAGTTGACGCTGAAGATACGCGGCGGCTCGACAACCGCGCGGCCCATGTCGAGCCAATGCTGAAAGTAATCGCCCATGTGATAGCCGCAGAACGGGAGCATCGCGAACGGATCACGCCGCACTTCGCCCACCGCACCGGTCGCCGCGGCGGTCGTCTCCGATCCCATCGTCGCAGCTTTGTACACACCCTCGTCCCAACTGCGCGCCTCCGACACCAGCGGCACCGTGTCCGACCTGCGCGCGCCGAACACCAGCGCGGACAGCGGCACGCCTTCGGGGTGGTCCCACTGCGCATCGAGCGACGGACATTGCGTCGCCGAAACGGTGAACCGCGCGTTGGGGTGTGCCGCAGGCCGGCCACACCCCGGCGTCCACGATTTCCCTTGCCAATCGGTCAGGTGCGCCGGCGGTGTTCTCGTCATCCCCTCCCACCAGACGTCGTTGTCGTCCGTGAGCGCGACGTTCGTGAAGATGACGTTCTCGCGCAGCGTTTCCATGGCGTTCGGATTCGACTCGTACGACGTTCCGGGCGCCACGCCGAAGTAGCCCGCTTCGGGATTGATGGCCTGGAATCGTCCGTGCGCCGAGGGCTTGATCCACGCGATGTCGTCGCCGATCGTCGTCACCTTCCATCCCTCGAATCCGGCAGGCGGAATCAGCATCGCGAAATTCGTCTTGCCGCATGCGCTCGGAAACGCAGCCGCCACATAGCGCCTTTCGCCCGACGGTGAAGTAACGCCGAGGATCAGCATGTGCTCGGCGAGCCAGCCTTCGTCGCGCCCCATGACCGATGCGATGCGCAGCGCGAGGCACTTCTTGCCCAGCAACGCATTGCCACCGTAACCCGAGCCGAAGCTCCAGATCTCGCGCGCTTCGGGGAAATGGACGATGTACTTGTTCGCCGGATTGCATGGCCACGCGACGTCGCGCGCACCGCCGTCGAGCGGAACCCCTACCGAATGCACGCACGGCACGAACGCACCGTCGCGTCCCAGCACGTCGTACACCGCTTTGCCCATGCGCGTCATCATCCGCATGTTGACGACGACGTAAGGGCTGTCGGTGATTTCGATGCCGATGTGCGCGATCGGACTGCCGAGCGGGCCCATGGAAAAAGGCACCACGTACATCGTGCGGCCGCGCATGCAGCCGGCGAAGAGCCCGCGCAGCGTACGGCGCATCTCCGCCGGTGCGGTCCAGTTGTTCGTCGGCCCCGCGTCCTCCTCGCGCTCGCTGCAAATGAACGTGCGGTCCTCGACGCGCGCGACGTCGGACGGATCCGAGCGCGCGAGAAAGCTGCCCGGCCGCTTGACGGGGTCGAGTCGGTGCAGCGTTCCCGCCGCGACCATCGCGTCGCACAGGTACCGGTATTCCGCCTCGCTGCCGTCGCACCAGACGACGCGGGCCGGGCGCGTCAGCTCGATCATTTCGCGCACCCACGCGAGAAGGCGCGGATGCCGTACGTGCGCCGGTGCTTCGCTCGATGCGTGAATCCCGGACGAGGAGGCAGTGCTGTTCATCGACATTAAATTTCCGGCAAGTGAATCAAAAACTCTAGCACGCGAAAGTTGCGGGTCCAATGCGTGAATCCCGGCGTGGCCCAGTGGCCAGACCGATCGCTGCAATCCGGGAAATATCGTGTTGTCGCAACCGCAACCACCGGATCATCGGCGGCGGTAACGCTTTCGCGACCCAGCCGCGTCCCGATCCTTGCGCGTGCGCACGATCACCCGATCCCGTTCGACGGCCACGACCGCATTCGGTTGCACGGCGCTGCCGCCTTCCTTGAATCCCATCCGCTCGAGCCAGCCGCCGGCGCCGACGAGCAGCGCGTCGACGGCCAGCGTTTCCGATTGCGGCATCGGCCCGATCGTTGCCCGAGTGCGCAAATCCATCAATCGGCCGAGATCGGTCCCGTCGTCGCGCACGACCCGCATCTGCTCGAGCAGCGTCAGTCGATAGCGCATGCGCGGTGACCTCCGCCTTCGTGCTTCGCTCGTGTCATCGAAACGCCGTCATCCACCTGGAATTCGCGCGATCCATCGACCCAGGCGGCGATCGACGGCGCCCAATCCGAGCTCCTCCGCCGTTCTGCGCAGCGCTACGCGCTCGCCGATATAAGCAATCTCCGACCACGGCACGCGCGTCTCGGTGGTCCCGGCGAGCCATCGCGCAGCAGCCGCAAGCCACGACGGAAGACGCCGCTGCCACGCCCCGGGCCCGATGAGCAGCGCCACCGGGTGCAGTCCATGCCGGGGATCGAGCTCGAGCTCGACATCGTCGACGCTGCCGCACGGCAGCTGGTGCGCATCGACGACCTCGTGATCGACGACGTCACGCACCAGATGAATCGAGCGGTCGATTTTTCCCGCTTTGGACGGCGTGCGCGATGCCGCGCTCATCCCTGACCCCCGTGCGTGAGGATCAGCAGCGGAATCGCCGCGAGCGCGGCGATCGTGACGATGCCCATGTAGAGCCATCCGAGCACGCGCGCGACCGGGCCGTTCGCGTGCTCGCCCATGACGCGTCGATCGCCGGCGACGAGCAGCAGCGGCAGGTACGTGAGCGGCAGGATGACGACCGAGAACACGATCGAGTACTCGACCACCGACACGGGATCGACGCCGGTGAGAATGACAGCCGTGGCCAACGCAAACACGGCGAGCCACGCGATCGTGAATCGCGGCGCCTCGCGCGGCGGCCGGAAGCGGCCCCACGGCCAGCCGAAGAACTGCCCGATGCCATACGCCGCGGAAAGCGCCGTCTCGATCGCCGCGCCCGCGAAGGCGAAGAACATGCCCGCGATCGCGATCAACAGGCCCGCGATACCGAAGTGCGTCGCCGCACTCGTTGCGACCACGCCGGGCAGTTGCGGTTCGATGTGGCGCGGACCGAAGAACTGCGAGCCGACGACGACCAGCGCAACGCAAAGCAGCGAACCGAGCACGAAGCCGATGACGACGATCAATCGATTGCGCCGCACGTCGGACGGCTTCCAGCGATCTTCGACAGCCCCGGACGAGTAGAAGTACGCCTCGTAAGGCAGCATGATCGACGACAACAGCGCAACGGTGTAGTACGCGTACAGCAGATACTCCTGCGTCGATTCGAGCGTCGGCACGCGCGGCACGAACGCCGCAGCCACCTCGCCGAGGTCAGGCGCCTCCATCACGGCGATGACGAGGAAAACGATCAACAGCAGGCCGCCCAACCCGAAAACGCGCTCGATCCATTGGAACGGCAGCCCCCAGACGGCCAGCACCAGAAGCACGAATGCAATGACGACCCACGCGCGATACGGCCAATCCGCGAACAATTGCCAGACGAGCGCGATGGCGCCGATTTCCGCAGCACACGTCAACACGTTGACGGCAACAGCGGCCACCAGCGTCACGAGCCCCGCGTCGAATCCGACGCGCTCGCGAATCAGGTTGAATACGGGCTGGCCGCGCACCGCTGCGACGCGTCCCGCCATCTCGCCATAGACGATGATGCCGACCGTGCCGACGCCTGCGACCCACAGCAGCCCGTAGCCAAACTTCGACCCCGCGTTGACGGCAAACGTCAGCTCGCCGATTTCGACGAAGCCGCCCATCGCCGTCAGGATGCCGAGAAAGAGCTCGAGCACGCGTTACGTTGCCATTCGAACCGACGTCATCCGGGACGCGCGCTTCGCGCAAGCGGAACGAGTCTATTGACGATGCCGCGCAGTTCGCGCTCGATCGGCGTCGCGGCCGATGGCGTGTCCGCACGCTCGGCGAGCTCCTGCGTCAATGCGAGCAACCGTTCGGAAAGCGGGCGCGCCGCGCGTGCGTCGGAGTCGCCTTCTTGCGTCTCCGCCTGTTCGAGATCGTCGCGGAGGCTCGCGATGCGCGGTGCCAACTGCCCCACCTGCGCGCGCACGAAGTTCGCCGTCAACCGAGATGCCGTCGTGCCGCGCGCGATCTCCAGCGATTCCGCCGCCCGCGACCGCAACTCTCCAAGCGTGATGTAGAGCGTGCTCTGCGGCTTGCCCGATGCTGCGACGAATACGGCGAAACCGAGCGCGCCCACGATCGACACGCCGACGGCCACTTGCAGCCAGCGAACCCAGCGCGCGGTATGCCGTCTCACGGGACGACTACGCCGCGACGATGGCGGCCGTTGCTCGGTGCGGGCCGATCGCGCCCGAGGATTCGCGCGGCGTGAACGAGGCCTGCCAGCAGATACGCAAGTCCGCCGGGAACCCACATCAGCAGGCCGCCGAGTTGCTGGTCTTCGAGCGGCGACAGTCCCCATGGTGCGCCGTCCGCGTACGCGCGATACCAGGGAACGGGCGCGAACGTGAGCAGCGCGCCAAGTGCGCCGGTCGCGAGCATCGTCACGAACACGCACGCGATTGCGATGCCGGATGCCGCGCGCGAGCCGCTGCCCGCTGCAGCGCTCGTCCGCACCGCCCACCAGAAGCACAACGCGGCCGTGAGGAACGACGCGTGCTGCAGCGCGTGCACGCCCGCGTGCGTGACCGCACGGTCGAACCATGCAGGAAGATGCCACGCGAAGAGAACACCGAGCTGCAGCGCCGTCGCGCCGAGCGGCCGGGTGAACGTGCGCCACAGATAACGCCATGCGCTTCGCGTGAGCACGCGATGCGTCGTCGCACGCGAGCCCGCGGACAACGTCCAGGACCATACGGCCAGCGGCCGCCCGTGGACGAGCAGCGGCGCTGCAATCAGCATCAACGCTTCATGCTGCGTCATGTGAACCGCGAACGAGCGGCCGGACCACGCGTCCAGCGGGCCCAGCAGCGCGAACGCCAGTACCAGCCATCCCGCGGCGAAAGCGCCGGCCTCACGCCGGCTGATGCCGCGGCCGTGTGCGCTCGCGCGCCACAGCCGCGCCAGCCCGGTCACATACGCGAAGGCCGCGATGGCCAATGCAGCAACGACCCACGCCTCACCGGCAGCGCTCGATTCGGCCAGTCGATCGTCCGCAGAAAGCGCGGGAATGCCAGGGCCGTGCGCGTTCGCGACCGCGGCGACGCCGAAGCTCGCGACAAGCGCCGTCAGGCGAAACACGGGTCGAGCCACCATTGCGCGCTCCATTGCAGCACGACCGCCAGCGCCGCGAGCGCGCTGATCCAGATGCCGAGATGCGACAGGAACGTCATGCGCGCGGCCGTTTCGCGCGGCGCGCCTTTTGGCGCCGGGAATCGCAGCGCGTGCCACGCAAGCAACGTCGCGGTCAGCACCAGCACCAGCGCGACGCCATTCGACAGATGCAGCAGCGTGCTTCGCTGCGTTGCACACGCGAGCGGCACCAGTGCGTAGGCAAGCGACAGGTTCGCGAGAAACACGAGCGGCGCGATCACGATCGAGGCCCATTGCGCGATGACACGCATTGCATCCATCACAGCCACCGCGGCAGCCAATAGATCACGACGTAGATCGGCAGCCACGCCGCAACGACGAAGTACCAGTACAGCGCGTTCTCGCTCACGTCGACGTAGCGGCTCTTTTCGAGCGGTCCGGTGAACATGAGCACGGCCAGTACCGCGGTGTCGGCAACGTCGGTAACGAGATGCGTCGTATGCAGGCCGAGCAGCAGGTAAACGGCCGATCCGTAAGCGTTGGTGTCCCACGACACGTTGAGCGCGGTGAATTCGAGCGCGCGCACGGCGACGAATGCAAGGCCAAACAACAAGCAGACGCTCATGCCGATGCGCACACCGCGCAGGTCGTACCGTTCCGCAGCGCGCTTCGTGTACGCATTGGGCAGCAGGCTCGCGGCAAGAATCGCGAGATTGAGCGTTCCGTAGCGCAGATCGGGCGGCAGGACATCGGGAGGCCATGCATCGAGCCGCGTCCAGACGTACACGTACATCAGGATGGCGAGCGCGAACGCCATGCCTTCGATCGCCATGATGCCGACCGTGCCCCACCACATCAGGCTGTGGTGGCCGAACGCATGATTCGGCAGCCAGGATGCGTCCACGGCGACGGGCCGGTTGGTGTCGACGACGCGCGCGTCGCCTGTCATCACGGCAGTCGCTCCAGGCGCACGTGCTTGCGCGTTTCGCTGCGCCCCGGCCAGAACCAGGCGATCAGCGTGACCGCCACCGGAATCGAGCCCCACACCACCGCCCACGGCGTGAAGATCGACGAGATGAACAGCACGGTCGTCGCGATCGCCGCGAGCAGCGGCCAGATCGTCGGCGTCGGGAACGCCAGACGGTGATGCGGCAACGCGTCGAGCAGCGTCGTCACGAGCACTTCCGGCGGATCATTGTGAAGCCCCTCGACGAAACCGCTGACACCTCCTTTTTCCCACAGCGGCTCACGGCGCGTGACGGCGAGCGGCGGATGAAAATTGCCCGGCGGCGGCGGTGAATCGGTGGCCCATTCCAGCGTGCTCGCGCGCCAGGGATTGGCTCCTGCGTGCGCGCCGACGCGATAGCTGCGTACGACGTTCACGACGAACAGCAGCACGCTCGCGACGATGACCACGGCGCCGAGCGACGCGACGAGGTTGAGCAGTCCCCATCCGGTTTCCGCAGCGTACGTGTATACGCGCCGCGGCATGCCCTGCAGGCCCAGGACGTGCATCGGAAAGAACGCGACGTTGAAACCGACGAAGAACAGCCAGAAGTTCCAGCGCCCGAGCGTTTCGTCGAGCATTCGTCCCGTCACCTTGGGGAACCAGTAGTAGAAGGCGCCGAACAGCGGAAACACCGCGCCGCCGATCAGCACGTAGTGAAGGTGCGCCACGACGAAGAACGTGTCGTGAAGCTGCAGGTCGAGCGGCACCGCCGCCAGCATGACGCCGGTGAGGCCGCCGAGCACGAGGATGAAAAAGAAGCCAAGCACGAACAACAGCGGCGTACGCAAAACGATCCGGCCCGTCCACAGCGTGGCGATCCAGCAGAAGAGTTGGGTCGCCGTCGGAATGGCGATCACCATGCTCGCTGCGGTGAAAAAGCTCTTGCCGAGCTCCGGCACGTTGGTCGCGAACATGTGATGCACCCACAGGCCGAAGGCGAGGAAGCCGGTGGCGATCAGCGACAGCACGATCGCGACATAACCGAACACCGGCCGCCGCGCGAACGTGGGAATGATCATGGAAACGAAGCCCAGTCCCGGCAGGAAGATCATGTACACCTCGGGATGGCCGAAGAACCAGAACAGGTGCTGCCACAGCAGCGCGTCGCCGCCCTCGGCGGGGTTGTAGAAATGCGTGCCGACCAGGCGGTCGAGGATCAGCGTCGTGCTCGCGATCATCACGGAAGGCAGCGCGAACACGACCATGAACGACGTGACGAGCAGCGACCATACGAAGAGCGGCATCCGGTTCAGCGTCATGCCGGGCGCCCGCAGCTTGAACACCGTGGTGATCACCGAGACGGCAACGAGCAGGCCCGAGACCTCGGTGAACGTGATGAGCTGCGCCCAGAAGTCGCTGCGCTTGCCGATGCCGTACTGCGGCCCGGCGAGCGGCGTGTAGCTGAACCAGCCGGCGTCGGGGCCGATGTTCAGCACCAGCGCCGAGTACAGCATCAAGCCGCCGAACAGGTAGACCCAATAGGCGTAAGCGATCAGGCGGGGAAACGCGATATTCCGCGCGCCGACCATCAGCGGCACGAAATACACGGCCATCGCCTGCATGACCGGCACGGCGAACACGAACATCATCGACGTGCCGTGCACGGTGAAGAGCTGGTTGTACAGGTCGGGGCCGATCAGCGTGCTGTCCGGGCGTGAGAGCTGCAGCCGCATCAGTCCCGCGAGCACGCCGCCGGCGACGAAAAAGCCGAACGCGGTGACAATGAAGCGCCGGCCGACGCGCTTGTGGTCGATCGTGGAAAGCCAACCGAGCACGCCCGGCGCGTCGGCCCAGCCTCCGAACCGTCGCACGTGCGGCGTCAGCAGCTCGGCAACGCTCTCCTCGCCGCGCGGTTCCGGCACGAGCGTACCGGCGGTCGCGTCGACGTTCATCGCCCGCGTCCCGCGCATTGCGCGCCGAATTCAACGAAGGGTCTCATTTCAGCGTGCCGAGATATGCGACGAGTGCCTGAAGATCGGCGCCGGGCAGTGCGTGCGCCGGCATGTTGACGCCGGGCTTGATCCGTTGCGGATCGCTGATCCACGCCGAAAGCGTCACCGGATCGTTCGGCAGCGTTCCGGCACCGATGCGCAGGCGCGAGGCGACGTGCGTGAGGTCGGGGCCGCGTCGGCCGTTGGCGGGCGTGCCGACGATCGCATGGCACATCGCGCACGTCGACTGCAGGAACACCTGCTGCCCGCGCTGCGCCAGCGGCTCGGTCGGTTGCGGCGCGCTGGTGCGCGCGGCCGCGGCCCAGCGTGCGTAGCGATCCGGCGGCTCGGCGATGACGAGCAGGGCCATGTTCGCGTGCTGATAGCCGCAGAACTCCGCGCACTGGCCGCGATACGTTCCGGCGGCATCGGCACGAAACGCCACCGTCGCCGTCCGCCCAGGAATCAAGTCTTTCTTCCCGTGCAGGTTCGGCACCCAGAAGCTGTGAATGACGTCGTCCGCTTCGAGGCTCAGCACGACCGGCCGCCCAACGGGAACGTGCAACTCGTTGGCCGTCGTGAACACGTTCGCCGGCTGCGGATCGTCATAGGTCGCCTCCCACCACCACTGGTGGCCGGTGAGGCGAATGTGCAGCGCGTCGCGCAGCGGCAGTTGCGCCAGCGCGCGCTCGACCACGATCGACGTGACGAGAAGCCCGATCAGCAGCGCCGCCGACGCGGCGATGCCGAAGGTGACTGCGCGGCGCAATGGCGGCTCGTCGTTGCCGAGCATGTTCGTGTCAGGCTCGGTCGTTTCGTCGCCGCGCGGCGCGCGCCGCATCGCGACGGCGAGCGCGCCGAGTACCGCTGCGAACACGAGCGCGCACACCGCGAGCATTACGAGCCACAGCGTGTGAATGTGCGCCGCCTGCGGGCCGGCGGGCATCAGCGCGCTCAATGCACCGGGCTCGTCCATCGGCTACTTCGATCGCTGCGATGAAGACGGCACGGCGGCAGGAACGGGAGGCTGCGCCTCGCGGCGATTCTCGGCCGGAGCCGACTGCATTGCGTCGTCGCGGCTAGGCGCCGCATCGACGGGCACGAGGCCGCTCATCGAGCGGACGTAAGCGACGAGTTGCCAGACGTGCTCGTCGGGAATGTGGCCGCCGTACGACGGCATGCCGTTCGGCCGTCCCTCGACGATCGTCATGTAGATGTTCGCGGGCTCGCCGCCGTAGCTCCACACGTCGTCCATCAGCGCCGGCCCCTTGTCACCACCACCGTTCGCATGACAGCCATTGCAGTTGTACCAGGTGAACAGCCGCTTGCCGGCCGCGAGCGCCGCCGCGTTCACCTCGTAGCGCGGCGCGACCTGCGGCGGCGGACTCGATTGCCCGGGCTGCAGATCGCTCATGCGCACCGGCGGCGGCGTGACGAGCGCTCCGGCCGCCGGCTCGAACAGTCGCGCCTCGCGCTGGCATCCCGCGGTCACGGCGAGTGCTGCAGCAAGCAGCGTTGCCTGGAGACGAATAATCTTCATCGTGGTGCGGCCGCGGCGCGCTGCAACGGCGCTGTCACCGCGTATTCGTCCAGCACCGCAGCGATCGCAGATTGCAGTCGGACGAGCGACGCGTCGAGCGTGCGTTGAAGCTCCGCATCGCCGGGGCGCACCGCCATCGCGATGGCGAATGCAAACGCCGGGTCGCCGTCGTCCGGCTCGAGCGGCACCGGCGACAGCGGCACGGGCGCCCGCGCGACGAAGTACCCGGACTGCGGCCACCACAGCGCGGCGACATCGAGGTCTCCGCGCACGAGCGCGTCGATCATCCGTTTGGGGACCGGAACGTCGCTGATCACCGGAAAGCCGACGACGTTGTCGAAGATGCCGCGGCGCGCGAGCGCCCGCCCGGGCGGCGACGGCGTCGCATCGATGCCGGGCACCGCCACGCCGATGCGCACTTTCGACAACCGCGGGTCGTGCAGTCCCGTGAAACCCGGGACACGATCGGCGCGATAGATGAGCGCATAGGTGCCGCGGTAGTACGGCGCCGTCGTCAACACGTTCGAAGTTTCCGCCGGCACGCCGGGAATCACGTCGCAATGGCCTTCGAGCAGCGTCTTGCGCGTAAAGCCGCGCCATTGCGGCAGCCAGTAGTACACGACGGTCGCGCCGATGTCGGACGCGATCAGCTCGATGATGCGGTTCTCGAAACCGCGCCGCGCTTCATCGGAAAAGGGCATGTTGTCGGGGTCGGCACACGCGCGCAATTCCCGCGCGTCGGCGTTCCCGAACGCGAGCAGCGCGGCGAGCGCGCACCACGCGTGCGCGATGCGCCCGTCACGGCAGCGCGAAAACATAGAGCATCCCGCCCTTCGTCGTTTTGCGCGGGAGGTCGGACAGGGCATTGGCGAATCCGGTGGCCGCGGTTCTATCGCGCGTGTCGATGTCGTTCGCGACCACGGTGCCGGCCCATCCGCCGACGCCCGAGAGCACCGCAACGTATTGCTTGCCGTCCGGCCCGCGATACGACACCGGTTGGCCGACGATGCCCGACCCGGTCTTGAACTGCCACAGCAATGCGCCGGTGCGCGCGTCGACTGCCTTGAACCAGCCTTCCATCGTTCCGTAGAACACGACGTCGCCCGCCGTTGCGAGCGCGCCACTCCACACCGGGAGATCTTCCTCGATCACCCAGGCCGCTTTCGCGCGTGCGGGATCCCATGCGGTGAAGCGGCCGCGAATGCCGCCCGGCCCGGCCTTCATCCGCAGCGTGGCGCCGACGTACGGCGTTCCCGCGATGTAACTCGTCTGCGCCGTTTCGGCATCCTGGCAGAGGTTCTGGTGCGGGATGTAGACCAGGCGCGTGCGCGGCGAGTACGCAGCCGGCTGCCAGTCCTTGCCGCCCGGCGACGCAGGACAAATGTCGCGCACCGTGCGCCCCGGTTGCGGCGCCTTGTCCGGCGCGTAACGCAGGCGCCCGGTTTCGAGATCGACACCGGTCGACGTCGTGATCGGCACGTAGGGCGTGGCCGACAACACCTGGCCCGATTCGCGGTCCATCACATAGACGTAGCCGTTGCGATCGGGATGCACCAGCACACGGCGTGCGCGCCCATTCACTTCCACGTCGATCAGGATGTTTTCGTTGATGCCGTCGTAGTCGTGCAGGTCGTGCGGGCTCAACTGGTAGAACCACTTCGCGGCACCGTCGTCCGGATTGCGCGCGAAAATGCCCGCTGTCCATTTGTTGTCGCCGGGGCGCTGCGCGCTGTTCCACGGTCCCGGATTCGCAGTGCCGTAGAAGATCATGTCGAGCGCCGGGTCGTACGAAATGAAGCCCCAGACGGTGCCGCCGCCGATACGCCACGCTTCACCCGGCCACGTGCTCTTGCCGAGGTCCTTGCCACGATCCGACGGATAGAACGGACGAAAACCGGGGCCGATCAAAACGTCGCTGTCCGGCCCCGTCGTGTACGCACGCCAGGCGATGCGTCCGCTTTGCGCGTCGAGCGCGGTCAGCCAGCCGCGAACGCCGTACTCGCCGCCGCTGTTGCCGACGAGCACCTTGTCCTTCACGACCAGCGGCGCCATCGTCATCGTTTCGCCGTTGCGAATGTCGCCGAGGCGTGCCTGCCACAGCTTCGTGCCCGTGCGCGCGTCGAGCGCGAACGTCTGGTTGTCGAGCGAATTGAAAAACAGGCGACCGTCGGACCACACCGCCCCGCGGTTGACGACGTCGCAGCAGGCGACGCCTTGCGCCGAGGCGACCGGATTCGGTGAGAAGCGCCACTTGATCGACGCGCCGGGCTGCGTGAGGTCGAGCGCGTAAACGACGTTCGGGTAAGGCGTCACCAGATACATCGTGTCGTCGGCGATGATCGGCGCCGCCTCGTGCCCGCGCAGCACGCCGGTCGAGAACGTCCACGCGAGCTTCAGCGTGCGGGCATTGGCCGCGGTGATGTCGCCGAGCGGGCTGAAGCGCGTGTTTGCGTAATCGCGCGCCGGCATCGTCCAGTTGCCGTCGTCATCGGCGTCGGCAGCGAACGCGGGCGCGATGCACGCAGCGCCAAGCGCCAAAACCGCGGCGATTCCACGTACGGCAGCACGCGATGCCCGGCATTGCTGCGCGCGATGGGTTCCTTGCGGTGTGAGGTGATGCGCTGCGCTCGATGCCACCGGCAGCTCCTGGAATTACCCGGAGGGCGCAAGGAGCGTACCAACCGGATACACCGTCAAATCAGGCGTTTGTTCTGGTTTGCGGAAGGACGCTTGCAGCCATTGCCACCGGCAATGGAATTTTTTTCCGACAACACCAACTGGATGCGCGCAACTTCGCCAAGCGGCCGACGGTCTACCTC